>NZ_FQUI01000008.1 GCF_900129175.1 Marinitoga hydrogenitolerans DSM 16785 | reverse complement strand
GACCAAGATTTGCTATTACCCTTTGTTTGTTTTTACCGTTCTCTCTATAATTTTCAACAATTCTCAAATATTCTGTTCCTTTATTATTTTTAACAATTCTTAAAAACATAAAAATCACCTCTTGATTTCATAATGTCACTGTATATTATACCACAAAAACACTATGAAATCAAGAAAATTACACTATTGTTAAAATATTTTGTGTCACCACACGATTTTTTTTAATCCTATTTTTCCATACTTTTATCGTCTCAAACCCGCATTCTACCGTTCTATTTTCCTTAAATTTCCCAGATTGCTGTCAAAGTTAGGATATAATAAGAAATTCCCGTCTATACTAATATATAGACGGGAATTTTACTATTTAAAAGGTTATAGCAAATTTTGCATAAGCATTGATTTTTCCTTCTTGATCAGAATATATATCAGGTAATTGTAGTTGAGCACCAAATTGTATTGAAGTAAAATCAATATTTAAATTTATTTTTGCATCAATTTTATTTGTGTCTGAAAGAATATCATCAGGGGAATCTTTTGTTGTTTTTCGTATATTGGCATAAGTTATCTGGAATAGTTTTGTTTTAAAACCTCCTGATAATTCAGTTGTTAATATATCTTCTTCTTGTTTTTGTTTATATGCACCATTTAGTCCGACTTTTCCTAATGTTATATTTGTTTTAACGCCATAAGTTAATAGAATAGCATTATTTTCAGTATTTATTTTGTCAATGATATTTTTTAACCCGGCATCGAATGATAATTTTAATGAAAAATTATTCGTTTTAAATCCTATATTTTTTAAGTAAGCGGAATAAGCAGTAATCGTTTTATCTTTTTTATCGTCATTTGTAATAGTTGTTGTAGCGCTTTCGTTTATCAAAAATTCAGCATTATTTGTTTGATGCTCAACAGAATATTCACCTCCAACTGTTCCTAAAAAACCTAATTTCAAACTTGCGTTAAGTTTATATTTTTCAGTAATATTTCTTATATCATCAGTTGTTGAAGATGCAGGAACACTCTCCTTACCTAATAGATCATTTAAAGGATTAATATTATTTATCAATTCTGAAACGTCGCTATTTCCAAGAGCCAAACCTAATATTTCGTCTAAACCAATTAACGAAGTATTGTCTTTCTTTAATTCATAATTGCCTTTTAAATCTAATATCCATAGTTTCTTTTTAAAAGTAATACCATATTTCATAACATTTGAAGGTGCAGAAACACCCAGAGATTTATAGTTTTTATCCGCTTTTAAATAGTATAGATTTAAATTTAATATAGGTATTTCTCCATTTAAACTTAAAGCAGTTCCTAAAAGATATTTATCGGTTGCTGCTGCAACTATACCATTAGATATAGGGAAATAATCAAATGTTTTTGGGAATACATCTTCAATTTGGGTTACATAATTTTCTACGGTATCTTTTATTGTTGGATCTCCTGCAATATCTGCTATACTAGAAGCCATTTCTGTTATGCTTATAATATTAGAGGAATCATCAATATATACATCTATACCAAGATTAGCATTTATTTTAGCAACCCAGAGATTTAAAGAAGTATTGGCTCCTATTAAAATATTTTGTTTTGGAGTAATAGTATCAGGTATATTGAATAATGTTTTAATGTATCTATTTTCTTGAGTTCCCTGATAATCGGATATTATAGAAAAATCAACATTAGCTTTTAATAGTTCAAATAAATTTATCCCCGTTTTTAAACCTGCAAAATACCTGGGATAAGATGTTTCAAAAATGCCTACATCACTATTTCCTACAGCAATTTCAGCATTAGCAAGGTATAAATCTAATTTTGCATAATGACCTCTTACATTATAGTTATTTACAGTTAAAGGATTAAAATTAATTTGATTATCAAAAAATTTATATTTTAAAAAAGCTAGATCTAAATAGAAGTTTAAATTATTTGTTACATCAATATTTCTTGGCTTTTCATAAATTGTATAATCATCCATATTCATGGGGTTTAATAATCTAATGCTATCTTTTAAATCATAATTGAGTTGGTTAGTGAAATCTTTAAACAATTGTACAAAATCAGTACTTTCTTGAGACAAGAAAATTCTAAAACCAAAATTAAATATCCAAAATCTTAAATTGGAATCTAAGTCAGCATTTTGGGAGAAGTTCATATCTAATGAATCAATAACATTTTTTTCTATCAGTTCATTTGAAGTTGATATTTTGCTTTCAAATTTGAATTCAGAAGCTAATTCGTAATTTTTATTGAATGTGAATTCAACTAACGGAGGTCCTTTTTCTTTCATAATTACTTTTATTTTTTCTGGGTTAGAAATATTTCCTTTTTTATCAGAAACTTGAATAAAGATATAATATTCACCAAATGGAACATTTGTAAGTTTGTAAGTTAATAAATTTCCATCTAAATTATAATTTTCTATAACCTTGTCATTAATTTTAAATATAATACTTTTTGGATCTATACCAGTTTCTTTTTCATCTAATAAAATAGCAATAGGAATTAACTCATTATCAAAAAATTTTTGTCCATTTAAAGGAGAAATAAATTTAATTTTTGGGCTTAACGTATCAGGTAATACTTCAAACTGATAATAATTTCCAAAACCTTCTGGGAATCTTTGTACTAAGCCTTTTTCATCAATTAATTGAACGTAAAAACTATATTTTGTTGTATGAAGCAGAGCTGCCGGAATGACAGTCTCTGCAGAACTTTGGAATACTCTTAGTTTTAATATACTAAAATTCCTTTCATCATAAACTTTGAAAAATAATTTTGCTTCACTAAATGTTTGTCCAGGTTTGAAATTTACTGCTATTTTTACATTTTGCCCTTCATACACACTTTTTTCAAAGATTACTTCTTGTGATAGTGTAATTATGGAAAATATGAATATAAATGATATTATTAAGATTTTGTTTTTCATTTTCTATCCCCCCTCACTCATGAAATGTAATTTCTCGTTTGTTTTCAAATTTAACCCCTTCATTTGTATTTATTGTATATGTTTTTTGTGTACCATCTTTAAAAGCTAATTTTATTTCAGTATTATTATAAATTACTAAAATATCTTTATTATAAATAGGGGATAGAATTTTCAACACATTTACTTGATCTTTGTATTTTGTTTCAGCATTTCCTTTTAAACTAATAACAACTGCAACAACATTTCTTTTTTCCTGGTATTCAATTACTTTTATTTTTACAGATTTTGAAATATTACCAACACTAGCAGTTATTTTATGTATTCCAGGTGTTGAAAGAATAGCTTCTATTGCATCACCAGTACCTAATTCTCCATCAATATCAGAATTCCAAATTATGTCACCGTCAATACCAACTTTATATGCTTTCAGTTCAATAGGCTGATTTTGTATTACTAAAAGTCCATCTTCAATATCGATTACAAGATTTTGTTCAATTTTAGATTCTTTTAAAACCTGAATAGAAATCTTTTTCGTTACAGAACCATTGAATTTACTCATAACAGTCAAAGTTATTTCATGTTTTCCGGCGCTTAATTTTTTATTTATTTCTAAACCATTTCCTATTTGTCCATCAATATTTGAAATCCAAATAATATTTTCCGGAGTTATTTCAGAACCATCAGCATCTAAGGCAGAAGCTTTAAATGGTATTTCTACAGCTCCTGTGAAAATATCTCCATTCGATGGGCTTTCTATTGATAATTTTATGTTTCCTAAGCTCAAAATATTTATTGTATCTTTTGATATTTTTCCTTTTGAATTTTTTGCAATTGCTGTTATTAGATGTTTTCCAGGGATTAATTTAACTTTTAATTCTTTTCCTGTTCCTAGTATTCCCTGTAAATTAGAACTCCATTCAATATTTTCTATGTCACCATCAAGTGGATCTAAAGCAAAGGCTTTTAAAGTTATTTCTTCACCGCTTTTTACTGTATCATATGTTGATAATATTTTTATTTTTAGCTTTTCTCTTATAATAATGTTTACTGAATTAGAAATATCTTCATTTTTAGTCTTTACATTAACTTTTAATACATAATTTCCATTTTCTATATTATTTGTATTAATATTTATTACAGAACCATCTCCTACTTTTTTATCGTTAAGGAACCATGTGATTTTAGCATTTTTTCCTTCCGCATTAAATAATTTTGCAACAGCATTTATATTTTCCTGTCCTTTTACATATATATGGCCATTTTCAGGCTTTACAATGAGTACTTTTGTTTTTTCAAAAATTTTAATTTCTTTTGTTTTTGTGACTATATTTCCTAGTGCGTCTTTTATTTCGAGGAGAATTAATGCATTTCCAGGTTTTAAATCAAAAGCATTTAAATTTAAATTATTACCATTTAAAATTTTATCTTGCGTATTTGGCTGTTTTATAGTCCAATTTATCTGATAAGGTGCCAGCCCGCCTGAAATATTTGCTGTGAGATTAATAATAGCGGTTTGTGAAAAGACTCCTTGATTTTCTGGTGAGGATATATTTGCGATTAAAGGAGAAATAACTTTTATAGAAATAGATTTCTCACCGGTTAATCCATTATCATCAATAGCTTTGACTGTTATTCTATAATCTCCAGCACTTAATGTACCAGCATTTAATGAAACTCCTGAACCTTTTTCTTCACCATTAATAAACCATTTTATATTTTCTGGTTTTATATTGTTTTCAGCATCAATAATTGATGATTTAAAGATTATCAATTCTTTTGTGCTTAATATACTGCCATCTAATGGTTGACTTATATCAACAATAGGTTGTGTGTTTATAATTATTCTAACAGAATCAGAAACATTTTCTACTTGTGCAGTTATAGCATGTTCTCCGGAAGTTAATGAATTTGTATTTAATTCAATTCTTTTTCCAGTGCCAATTATTGTTCCGTCTAACTTCCAGTTAATCATATTATCTTCGAATGGAAGATTAGGTCCTTTAAATGCTTCTGCTTGAAGTATAAGAGGACTACCTATATTTATTATCGAATCATTAATAGGTTGAATTATTCTTATATTAGGTTTTTCAACAATAACAATATCAGTTGATAATTGTACATATTCTCCCATTTGATCTTCAACGTATAAGTCGATGAAATGCTCACCAGTTGATAAAACTTCCGTAAACTCGAATTTTAATCCATTCCCAACCTTTTCACCATCAACCATCCAGATGATTTTATCGTTTTCTATTGGATCATCATCTTGAACGATAGCTTCTAATATAAGTGACATTCCAGCAGTTATTTCCTGACCTTTTTGTGGCGATAATATTGTTGGATTAGGCTTTTGATTTATAATAATTTTTCTTGTTTCAGAAATTTCAACTCCCAGTTTATCTTTTGCAAAAATTTTTAAGCTATGAACTCCTGGATTTAACGTACCTGCAAATATAGAATTAATATTTTCACCAATTTTTACACCATCAATATATACAGAATATGTTAGCAATCCATCTTCTGCATCTTCAACCTTAACCTCTATAGGGATGTTTGCATTTGAAACAAATTTTTCTTCGTTTTCGGGGACTTCCCAACTTATAATAGGTTTTGTGTTAGGTAATAATGATATAGAATCTTCACTTTCTATGTCATTGAAGACAGCTTTTAACGTTAATTTTGACTGTGAAGTTATATTTTTTGTATCTAAAATTAAAATACTGCCTTTGCCGATTTCAACACCGTTTAAATACCATAACAGAACGCCATCACCTTCTCCTTTAATTTTTAGTTCTTCACCTGGGTTAAAGGGTATTTCTTCAGAATCTAATATTTTTGCTTTAATAGGGTCTAATATTTTTATATTTATTTCTGAAATTATATCTTTATATTCTGCTTGTATTATGTGCTCTCCCGGTTCTAAGTTTTCAAGGAACATAACACCACCATTACCTATTTCAGTTCCATCAAGATACCAAATAATATCATTAGTATCAAGATTTTGCTTTCCCTCTAATGCTGTTAAATAAACATTACCTACAACTTTTATTTCCTCACCAAATTTGAATGTTGAATTATTTTTTGGCATTAAGATTTCAAGAACAGGTTTATCAGATATGTTTATGCTTATTTCCTTTGTATATGTTTCGTCAAGTATATCTTGAACTTCAACTTTAACAATTATGTCACCTTCACCAACGTTTGAAACTAAGGCATCTTTTCCGTTAGCAACGAGAGTATTGTTAAAATACCAATTTATTTCTCTAATTTGATTCCAATTTCCTTTTAATAAATCCATTTTTAACCTAATTGAATCATTTAAATTAAAATGACTACCATCATCTGGAGAAATAATTTTTATTTCTAATCTTTCTATTATTTTAAAGCTTATTTTAATTTCAGCATAGTTGTTCATATTATCCATTATTTTAAACATTAAAATATGATTACCAGGTTTGAGGTTAGATATGGATATTTTATTATCATTTGAAATGGATTCGCCATCAAGCATCCATCCTTTTTCTTTAATACCAATAGCTTCATCAAATTCATATAATGCTTCAGCTTCAATAGTTTCATCATCAAATAAAATAGCATCATTATTTATTCCATCTATAACTAAATCGCTTATAGGTTTATATACATAAATTTTAACAAGTTTTTCTAAGTTATCAGCGACAGCTTTAATTTCAAAATTACCATAATTTTCAGGTATAAATTCTAATTCTTTACCTTCACCTAAATAAGTGTCATTAGCATACCATTCGATAGACGTTTCATATCTGGTGTTTGCTTTTAATTTTACAATTTTACCTAATTTATATATATTTCCATCATTTGGAGAAATAATTTGTAACGTTTGTGATTCCAATATTTTAATTTTAATAGTAGTTTCTTTTGTTGGACTTTTTGCTTTTATTTCATAATCTCCTGGAGCATTGAAAACATATGTAAATGTTTTGCCATTACCAATTAAAACATCATTAGCAAACCATTGTATATCTCCTCTTAAGTTTTCCCCAGAAGCTTCAAATTCAATTTCTTGACCAATAAAGAATTTAGAACCATCCTCAGGAGAAAGGATATTAAGCGTTTCAGGTGGAAGAATTTTTATAATTATTGAATGTTCTATACCTTCGCTTACGGCCTTAATTTCATAATCTCCTGGTTCGTTAAATGAATATTCTAAAGAATTGCCTTTTCCAATTTCATCTTCATTAGCATACCACATTATATCTTCTATTAAATTTTTAGAATCAGCTATAAATTTAATAGGTTGTCCTATTTCAAATAAAGCACCATCTTGTGGAGAAGTTATAATTAAGTATTTTTCTCCGACAACATTTACAGTAATCTCATCAAAAAAACCATTAGCTTCAGCTTTAATTATATATTTACCACCTTTTGTAAAAGTATATTCAAAGGAACTTCCGCTATCGATATTTTCATCGTTCACAAACCATTGAATATCTTCTTCAATATTTTGTTTTTCGGCCTTGAATAAATATGTTTGATTAATATCTAATACAAGCAACTTTTCTTTTGGAGAAATAATTTTAACAAATCTTTCAACATATATTTCAATAGATATTTCATGAGAAGCTATTCCTGATTTGACCATTAATGTGTGAGGGCCTTCAGCTTCTACATTGAATGTGTATTTTAACTCTTCGCCTTTTCCAATTTCATTTCCATCAATATACCAAATAATATCTTCATCTGCATATTTTGACTCAGCTTTAAGTGAAATTTCTTCTCCAGCTTTTATCTTTGCATTATTTAAAGGAGAAACAATACGTATTTCAGGAAAGTTTTTTACTAAAATATTGAAAGTAACAGATAATGTTTCATATTTTGCGATAATTGTATAATTTCCAGGTTCATTAAATGTATATTCTAAAGTATCTTCATTTCCAATAGTTCTACCATTAAGTATCCATTGTATATTTTGTGATTCCAGATTTTCATATTCAACTGTTAATGTTAATGAATCACCAACATATATTTCATATTCTGTGTTTTCAGCTGATAAAACAGGGACAGTTTCAATAAATATAGTAATAGAATCAGAAAGATCACCAGAAACTACATTTATTATATGCTCTCCTGATTCTTCAAATAAATATTCAATATGTTCTCCGCTGCCTATTTCATTTTCGCCATCATACCAAATAATATCTTCATCTAAATCCTGAGAAAATGCTTCAAATTCAACATTTTCGCCAACAATAAATTTGGAATTATCAGAAGGCTTTAAAATATATAATTTTGGTTGTTTAACAAAAACATTTACTTCTGTTTGAGCAGTATTGTTAAATTTATCTTTAGCAAAAAATAGGATCTTTAAAGGAGAATCAATGTAGCGTCTTTTTGGTGTGAACTCTATTGATAATCCAGAATACTTTTTTCCTTCAATTTCCCACCATGTTTCAGTTATTTCATCATCTGGATCGTTATCTACAGCGTTTCCTTCAAATGTATATGTTTCACCATATAAAAGATAATCTCCTTCAACAGGATTTATTATTTCTACTTCTGGAGGATTATTTTGTGGTGTAGAGAATTCCATCCATTCAATTTCAGAAGGTTCAAAAAAAGGAGTATTATCTTCATAATAAGGTATAACTTTCCATTTATAGAATTTGCCCCAGTCTAAAGAATTTTCTAATTGATAAGATTGAGAGCCATATACTTTTAAATTACCGAAACCATCAATTTGTAGTAAATAATATGCAACTTCGGAATCATAATCGAAATTCCATTCAAAAATAGGATTAATTTCTTCAATTTCTCCAGTTGGATAAATCATATCCGGATAAGATAAATCAAATGTGATATTTTCATCTAATGTTTTAGCGATCACATTTCCTCCAGAATCCTTCATAATAACTCTAAAAGTGTAGGTCTTTCCACGTTTAAAAATAGGATCATTTTCTTCACCGGTGATGTTATATGTAAAAATACCATCTTCAATATTATTTCCGGTAGGATAGCCTTTTATATCTAAGTCAAGGTTATTTTTATCAGGTTCGTTATGATTAAAGATCCTTGAAAATACTATTTGACCGTTTTCTTCAATTTCCAACTCACTTGTTGTTTTTGAATACCATGGAACTCTACTTAAGCTCCATTTAATGGTTGGGTATAAAGTATCTCCTTCAGGAAGTTTTATAAATTCAATGGGGTCTGGATTTATTATAGCGAGGCTTGAACTTTTAACTCCTTTGGAGACTTCATTTCCATTATTGTCGTCTTCGAATATTTCTATTTTTAATTCATATTTTCCTTCAGCCAATTCTAAATTTAAAAAATCTGTTGTATCTTCTAAATTGGAAATATGTGTCATATTATTTTCCTTTAAAGTTACCATATCTAAGTAATCTAAAATCTCTGTATTTTTCAAAATAAAAGTTTCATTAGAATTGAGTTCAATAGGACCAAATCTAATGATTAAATAATCCCCTTCCCATTTACCACTTAAAACTGATAAAGTAATATCTGCAAAGATAGTAGCGGGGTTAGTGTCATTTCTTACAATTGCAGTAAATAAATTGCCATTTAATATAATTCCAGGTGTTATTACTGCAAAATCTGTAGAGACATTAAAATCCCAAGAATCAAAGTTTACAGTACGTATAGAAACACTTTTAACGGCGGAAAAAGATACAATAAAAATCATTAAAATCATAAATAAAGAAAAAATCTTTTTAAACCTTCCCATAAAAACACCCCCTGTAATTTTTTAAACATATATACCTTTGGACTTTTTGAAAGTTTTTTTGTTCAAGTATTATTAATAAATTAAGAACATATTTAATTATACCATAAAAAACACCTTTCAGTAAAAACTGAAAGGTGTTTTTTATATATTCTTATATTCCTATACCGATATTTAATTTGAAGGCTAAATTTTTAAAATTTAAAATGTTGCCAAATTCTTGTGAAGCACTTTCAACAGAAGCATTTATATCAATAATATGTATATTAATTCCAAAACCTGTATTTAAAGTCCAATAATCAATTTTGTTGCTTATATCTAACCAAAATGGGATAAATAATAAGTTACCATCAAAATTAATTCCCCAATCTAAGCCTTTACCAAAATAATATTGCAAATGTGGAGTTATATCAAAAAGGAAATTAAAGGTATAAAAAGCAGAAATATTCATAGGTAAATCTAAAGGAACTTCAGGAAAAACTCTTGATGATGATTCATCCAACATTTCTAATGTTGGAGTTCCTTGGTCAGTTTCAATGTTCATATTGTCAACTAATATATTACCAGTGGCACTTAAAGTATATGTATATTTCATTTCTGCATTTTTTATAACGATATCATTTATAGATATTCCCCATCTATTAGATTTATTTATATAACCAAAACTCATCTTTAATCCTGCGTTTTCTCCGAGGGAATTTAAGATATCTTCATCAATTTCTGAATCATGGTTATCATAGTCATCATAATCATTTAAAATCAATGTATTTAAAGATTTTAATGAACTGTAAACATCACCATTTAAATTATAATTTATCTTTAAAGTCGCATTTTCAATATTAGAAGTTTGATTAAAATCAACATTGCTCCTTATAATAGCAATAGGCAAAAAATTGGAAAATGATAAACCAAAAATAGAATTTTTGCTAACAAAGGATAAATAATTTGTATCAGTAAATATAATGTTTGAGTTTAAAAAACCCTCTCCATTTAAATCAACAATTACTCCATTTTCAACATTACCATATGATAATAATTTCATTAAATCATTTGGCAAAGCAACTTTAGTATTTGTTTTCAAATCAACGATTTTTGCATAAGATAAAAACCATAAATGAATCTTCCCAAAAGCTGAAACATCCGCATTTAAATTTATTGGTAATGGTTCTTCACCCAAATTATCATAAATATCATTAAAATCAATAATAATTTCATCCTTGAACAAATCCCCAAAATTAATAAATGGCTGAATAAAATTAACGTCACCAGATACCCCAATATCTATAAGGTTTCTCGTACCATAATCAACTAATGCTGGATTAAAAGAATAATTCCATGGTTTATTAATATTGGGATTTGAGAAGGATAATACACTGAAAATAATAATTGTAAAAATAAGTAATTTTTTCATATTACTCACCACCTTTTAATAAATCAGCATTTACATCTGTTTGAACTTCTACCCAGGCATTTATATCTAAAGTTCCACTATTCATAAATTGCTGTGATTTGTTTGCGGGAATATAACCTATAAAATCAATATAATAAGGATTATTATTTAAAATTTTATCAATATCTGTTTTTGTAAATTCAATGGATATGCTATTTTCTCCTGATTTTAATTGTATGATTTTTTCATATAATTCTTGATTGTTTTCATTTTTACCAATTAGTTTTAATCCTGGTGTTAATCCTGTTGTATTATTATAATTGAGATGCAAAATCAATTTTCCATTGTCTCCTATTAAAGGGTCTATAGGTATTTCAGAGTTATTTTCTCCCGGTTTTCTTCCTAAAATGTCTTTTTCTCCGTTTATTGTTACTAAATTAATATCTTTTGTGGATGTAAATGCAAGAGGTATTGTAAGCTCTATATTGAAATCAAATACAAAATTGCTTAAATCATCTAAAGATAATGATATATCATTTGATTTTATTGACATATAAACATTTGATCCTTTAAGAACGGTTTTTAAGAAATCTGTAATATCTTTGTTTATGGAGGTATTATTAAATATTATATCTGTTGTTGTGGATTCTACAGTATTATTAACAGTATAGGTTGCAATTAAAGTAATATAATTGTTTACATTCACTAAACTATCAGGTATAGTACCTGTAACTTTTGCATTAAAACCTTCGATATCAATATCATTTAAGGTTAATGTTGTATCTTCAGAAATAGGTATTTCAAAGTTCAAAGGATCAGATTCAGGTATAATATCCTTACTTATAGGTTTTATAGATGCATCAAGTTCATAATCAAGATTAATAGTTGCTGATAATGTATAAGTACTACCCAAAGTTAAATAGTTAGCTTGATCAGATATGTTTATAGTGACAATATTATTAGTATCATCGTAATTTGCAGGTGATGCTTCAAAATCAAAGTTTAACGGTGAATCTAAATCGATTGTTTTATTTGTTAATGAAATTGTATGAGAATTGTTATCTTTCATTGTAAAAGTATCAGCAATACTAAATTCTGGAATTTTTACAGAGACGTTTATACCAACAGGCAATTCATTATTCCATTCAACATTAATATTTGAAGTACCTACAAAGGTTATAGAATTTAATAAGTCTTTTGCTTCAGAAGGGAATTCAATTGTTTGAGTATTGTTAATATTTAAATTTTCATCTGTTTGAATTTTAGCATAGCGTATTTTTGGATTTTTTAATTCAATATTTGCTGTTAATGTTGTTCCTAATGCTATGCCACCACTTGATGATATTCCTATTTTGTCAATAGATATTGTTGCAGAAGGTTCTCCTAATTCTAAGTTTGCTAAATCAATTAAAGCAGTGCCTTCTGATGAAACATTCATAGAAGTATTAGTTGTATCATAGGTTAGAGTTCCACTAATGCTTGTGAATTTTGCATTATCAAGAGTAATTTCAATATCCCCATCACCAAATATTACTTTTTTAATATTTGAAGGAAGATTTATATCTTGTGTAATATTTGATGTAATAGTTGCTTCTGATAATGTTAAATTTGACAGATTAACATTTGCAGTTAATGACGTTGTACTTAAACCATTATTGCCGAAGTCAAGCGATATTGAATTTATAGAAACAGTAGCATCTGTTGTATTACCACCTGTTAAAACTATTCCGTTCATATTAAGTTCAGCAGAACTATTATTTAAGTCAAAGGTTTTAGTAATATTTGTAATTCCATCAAAATAGGTTAAATTAGCAACAATAGAACTTACAATAGTATCGCTTATGTTTAATACAAATTTTCCTGAGTTTAATTTTACAGCTTCTATATTATCAGGAATATTAATACTTTGAGTGTTATTAATTTCGACACCTTTTATGTTTTTTACATTAATTTCTGGAATTATTGTAATAGTTGGAGATTTTGTAAAGTCTATTGTTGTTTGATTATCACTTGTAAAAGTAGAATCAATTGTGAATTCAAAAATTCCATTTGCATCATATGGTAATTCTATGTTTGTGAATGAAAGCTCCTTTGAACTATTAAATGAATCAGAAATTAAAACAATATTTTTTGTATTATTGTTATATAAGTATAGTATAGTTGCGTCAAATTCTTTATTAACATTTTCCCATTCGATAGGGAATTCAATGTTAATATTAAATGTCCCATCAATCGTTACTGAAGAAAAAGATGTTGTCCCCATGTTAGCATTAATAGTTTGAGAAATATTTTTTGTAATTGAATAAGAAATTCCTTCTGCAGCTTTGATTTTTGTTCCTGAAGCAAAGTCTAAACTACCAATATCAAGATTACCTCCGGCACCAGTTCCACCGGTTATAGTTGCTCTTAAAGTTATAGTTGCTCCATCTGAAATATTATTATTGATTAATTCAAAATTCAATGTTCCAGCATTTCCAGAGCTTAATGAAATTGGGCTAGCATAAATTTTTGTATTATCATTGTTTTCTATAATTCCGTCAACTTCAACAGTTGCAGAATTATCGTTATTAGTGACATTTAACGTTAAACTCCCAGAAGAAAAAGATAATTTTGTGAACGTTCCATTTGAGTCTAAAGTAGTTGATGTGGATGCAGAAGTACCAACTCCCCCAACAACAGGAATGAACAGAGAACTTATATCTGGTAGATTTATACCTGCATCAGTTACGTTAATTTCGCTAATTCCAATATCAGGAGACACAGGGTTCGTACTTAAATCAGGAACAGTAAATGGAATAGAATCAATACCAGGTATAGTTGGAACGTTGATTTCAACAGGAGAAATATCCCCTATTTCCGGTACAGAAATTTTCTGTGTTATTGATGTACTAAAGGCATCAATTTTTTCAAATGATTGACTCATATCAACATTTAATCCTGTAGCATATTTTATAGTTTTTACTCCAGCATTATTAGGACCAACTGTAGCACCTGATAATATTTTTGTTATATCCTCATCTTTGATAAAGTCATTTAATGTAATGCTTGTAGCTGCTACAGGAACTCCTATTTTCGGTTTTGCTTTAACCTTTATACTTTTAACACATGAAGATAATGATAAAAGCAGAATAACTACCAAACCAATAATAATAATTTTCTTCATAATCCCACCTCAACTTTTTATAATAATTTTTTTCAATATATTTTCATTAAAATATTTAGACGAATATAATAGCATTTTTGTTCTAAAGTTAATAACAATTAAACTTTTATATTCATTACAATTATACCATAAAAAGTAAAAAAAATTACATCTATATGTTATAATTATATTTGAGGTGATGCTACTATGAGAAATAAAATGCTTATATTATTTTTTATAATATTATATATATCAGCTTTTTCATATGTAAAATTATATAATGGATGGGAGTATAGATGGGAAGATGAAACAGCATGGCATAAATATGAAACTCCCGGTATTCCAATAGAAAATAAAAATGAAATGCTATATTTAAGATATAAATTGCCTGATGTAAAATTAGATAATCCAGCAATATATTTTACGGGAATATTTGACAATTCCAGAATGGTTGTTGGTGACAAATTAATATATGATTCTTTTGCAAGAAGTTTTTTTAGCCCTAAAAGTATATTTAAAATACCGAAAGATTTTCAAAATAAATATTTAGTAATAAAAGTATCTTCAAAACGACGAGATGTCGGATTTTTTGGAGAATTTTTGTTAGGAGATGAGTTAGAACTATTAACACATCAAATTTTTGTTGAATTGGATAAAATATTATTATCAATATTTAGTTTTTTCATATTAGTGCTGTCTCTTATTATATATATATATTTTATAATTTTCCGAAGAAATTCTGAATTAAGAAGATCATTAATTTTTTTGGGAATTTTTTCATTAGGTATAGGTCTGTTTATATCAGGGCAAACACAAACATTTAAGTATTTTTATTCGAATAATATTTTTTGGGCATATATGATGGATATAGGAAAATATCTTGCACCAATAGGGATAATGGGATTTTTTTATAATATTTTTGATTATTCAACAAAGGCGATAATAAAATGGTTGGTTTTTTTTCATATAATATATTTTATTTTTATATCTGCCATACAAATAACGAAAGGTTTTGAGTATAATTATTATGTAGCATATGTTCTTCCGTTATATTTTGGGATGCTGATCGATATTATCATTATGCTATATAACCTATATTTAGGCTTCAAATTGAAAGACATCAAAGCTCATATTTTTTCTATTTCAATTATTATAGTTTCTGTATTTGCAATATATGAAATAATGGGAGACTTAAGAATTATAAAGTGGGAAAGAGCATGGATTCAATGGTCAATTTTTATATTAATTAATTCCATGATACTCTTAATATTGAAAAACATTAAAGAATTGAATCTTGAATTATCTGTGAAAAGTAAAATATTGGAAAATTGGAATAAAGATTTAGAAAAAGAAATAAATAAAAAAACTAAGGATATAAAATTGTTGTTGGATAATGCTGGAGAAGGTTTTTTGACATTTAACAAAGATTATATTATAGGTAAGGAATACAGCAATGAGTGTATCGGAATTTTTGGTAAAAATATAGAGGGATTAAATTTTGTAGATTTGGTTTTTAATGATGACGAAAAAGATTTTATTAAGAGAGTTTTAAAGGATTTCTTCGAAGAGAGTGATGAGTTTAAAAAGGAAGTTTATTTATCCTTTTTACCTTCAGAAATAAAAATAAATTATGGATATTATAAAATAGAATTTAAATATGTAAAATATGAAAATTTGATTATGGTGAAATTAACGGATATTACAACAGAAAAAAATTTAAAACTAAAAATAGAAGAAGAAAGAGAAAATTTGATGAGAATAGTTTCAATAATAAGAAATTATGATGCTTTTATGTATAATATAAAAGAGTTTAAAAAAATGATAAAATTTATTCAAAACAAAGGAAATATTAAAAATTATTATAACGAAATTCACAATTTTAAGGGAATTTTCTCGCAATTTCATTTGAATAAACTAAC
The DNA here is from genome assembly GCF_900129175.1 of Marinitoga hydrogenitolerans DSM 16785. Lineage (NCBI taxonomy): Bacteria > Thermotogati > Thermotogota > Thermotogae > Petrotogales > Petrotogaceae > Marinitoga > Marinitoga hydrogenitolerans. The sequence continues at coordinate 43,257 of NZ_FQUI01000008.1, read as the reverse complement.
AAAGAAATTACATGAAGTGGAAAATGATATATTAAAAAATAAAGAAATAAATATCGAGGAAGTAAAGGATGTATTTGATATAGAAATTAAAGATATACGCGATGAATTAGGCCATGAGATAGAAGAAAATGTGTTAAATATTCCAAAAGATAAAATATTAGAGTTGGAAACAAAATTAAAAAAATATTTCAAAGAAGATGATGAGATTATAAAAGAGATAAGAAAGTTAAGGTATAAGGATTTATCCAATTTGATTAAACCGTATATTTTCTATATTAAAGAATTGGCTGTGAGATCGGGAAAAATCATAAAAGCTCCAGAGTTAATAATTAAAGATGAAATATTAATAGAACCTGAAAAGTATTTCTATTTAATAAAATCATTGATAAATATCTATAGAAATGCAATTGATCATGGAATAGAACCTCCCGAAATAAGGATAGAGAAGAATAAAGAGGAAAAGGGTAATATAAAAACAATATTGTACAAAGAAAATAATAATATTCATATTATAATTGAAGATGATGGTGAAGGTATTAATATGGAAAAATTGAAAAGTATAGCAAATAGGAAAAATATAAAATATAATAGTGAAGTTGAACTATTAAATCTTATTTTTATGGAATTAATTTCTACGAAAAATGAAGCTACTGAAATATCAGGGCGTGGTCTTGGATTAAGTATTGTAAAAAAAGAAGTGGAAAGAGTAGGGGGAACAATTAATGTTGAAAGTAAATACAACAAAGGTACAAAATTCCATATAATTATTCCGGAGTGATGTTATGGCAAAGATATTAATAGTAGACGATGCACCCTTTATAAGGAATCAATTAAAGTTAATATTAGAACCGTTAAAATTTGATATAATAGAAGCGTCAGATGGAAAAGAGGCTATTGAGGTTTATAAAAGACATAATCCTGATATTGTAACTATGGATATATCAATGCCAATAATGGATGGAGTAAAAGCATTGTCTGAAATAATTAAATATGATCCAAAAGCTAAAATAATAATGGTTTCAGCATTAGGGCATAAAATGAGAGTATTAGAAGCAATTGAAAAAGGAGCATCCTATTATATTGTTAAACCATTTGTTTCAGAGAAGGTAATAAAAACAATAATGATGGTATTAAACAAATAGGCCTTAAGGCCTATTTGTTTAATATTTATCTATTTCTTCGACAATTTCGTATAGCTCATTCACAACTTTGTCGACTAAATCTTTGTTTTCTCCTTCAGCCATAATTCTAATTTTGTGTTCTGTTCCAGAGGCTCTAACAACAAGTCTGAAATTCGGAAGAGCAGAATATTCTTTTATCTTCTTTTTAAGTTTTTTATTTTCCATAATATCGTTTTTATTTTTTACGGAAATATTTTTTAATAATTGTGGATATTCCGGAATTTTCTGTATTAAAGTGTTTATATCTTTTTCAAAATAAATTAATGTTTCTAATGTTTCTAATGCTGTTATAATTCCATCTCCAGTGGTGGCTTTATCTAAGAATATAATGTGACCGGACTGTTCTCCGCCCAATTTTGAATTTGATTCAATCATTTTTTCCAGTACATACTTATCTCCGACGGCGGTTCTGTAAAGTTTTATATTATGTTTTTCTAAAAATTTTTCTAATCCAAGATTACTCATAATAGTAGCTATTACAAGATCATTACTTAATCGATTTTTTTCTTTCAATTTTAAGGCGTTTATAGCCATTAATTTATCTCCATCAATAAGATTTCCATTTTTATCAATGAACAAACATCTGTCCCCATCACCATCAAATAGTATGCCGAGATCATATCCATCATTTTTGATAATATTAGCTAAAACTTGTGGATGTGTTGAACCACATTTTTCATTTATATTTAAACCATCAGGTTGATTAAAATAAATATCATATTTCAAATCAAAAGCACCAAATATTTTATCAATTAAAGCACCAGTAGCTCCATTACCCACGTCTATAGCTATTTTATAAGGTACATTGTTTATATCATATGATGAAATTATATACCCTATATATTTATCCTTTAGCTGAGAAGAATACATTTTACCAATTTCGCCATATGGTACATATTCAGGTTGTTTTTCTAAAATTAAATTTTCAATATCAACTTCATCGTCATCGGAAATTTTAAAACCTTCGGCTAAAACTTTTATACCATTATAATTTGCCGGGTTATGTGATGCAGAAATCATTACACCTAAGGTTTTTTCACTTTTTGTTAGATACGCTAATGCAGGCGTAGTAATTATTCCACAAAATTCCACATCAAGTCCTGCAGATAAAGCACCTGAAGCTAAAGCTGCTTCAATCATTTCACCTGAATTTCTTGTGTCTCGTGCAATTAATAATTTTTTATATTTTCCGGCATACATTCTTCCTAAAGCATTTCCGATTTTATATACTAAATCAACAGTTAGTTCTTCATTCACTAATCCTCTAATTCCATCTGTCCCGAAAAGTCTTTTCAACCTGTCCACCTCCTAATATCTCTATATTTTAATTAAACACTATTATTATAACTTAAATTGACAAAAAATAAAAGTTATAGTATGATTATATTATATACGCAATCGTTTGCGAGGTGATGTGTGTGGTTACTATTAAAGATATTGCAAAAATAGCTGGTGTTAGTCCATCAACAGTATCCAGGAGTTTAAATGATTATCCAAATATTTCTCAAAAAACAAAAGAAAAAATAAAAAAAATAGCTGAAGAATTAGGATTTGAATTTAATGAAGCAGCAAGAAGTTTAAATAAAAAAAAGACAAATACAATAGGTGTAATAATTCCTCAATTTTTTGATGATATGAGAGGAGAAATATTCTTTGCTAATTTTCTTGGAAAATTAATAAAAGAAGCACAGGTAAGGGGTTATCATGTGAGGATTGAATACGAGATTGAAAAAAAATATATAAAAAAGATGATTCAAAGTAGAAGCGTCGATGGTTTGTTACTAATGAATCCGGAAATTTCCAAAGAAGATATAGAATTTATTCTGGAGAAGAAATTTCCATATATATTTTTGCATTACCTTTCGGAGAATTATATAGATACAAATGTAAATTATGTAAGAACAGATCAGGAAAAAGGTGGATATATTGCAACAAAATATTTAATCGAAAAAGGGTCAAGGAAAATTTTAACTTTATCAGGGTTAAGCATTAATTATGAATTTATAGAAAGAACAAATGGTTATAAAAAGGCTATAGAAGAGTATAAAATAGATAAAGAATATATATTGGATATAGATGTAACCTTTGAATCAGCTAAAAAAGCTATACATAAAAATAAAAAATTATTAAAAGAAATTGATGCGATTTTTGCTCAAACTGATTTAATGGCTTTAGGAGTTATTGAAGCTCTTAATGAATTAAACATTAAAATTCCTGAAGATATATCTATCATAGGGTTTGATAATATTCAAATAGGAACATATTTTAAACCTAGATTAACAACAATAGAACAACCAATAGGTAAATTAGCAAGAATCGGTATAAAAAAATTAATAGAATTAATGGAAAAGAACACTAATGTGAAAAAATTTATTGATCCAAAACTAATTATAAGGGAATCAGCTTAATATGATATAATTAGAATAACAACTTAAATGGAGGGAATTTTATGTCAATAAAAAAGTTAAAAGAGAAGTATTTATTAATATCAAAGTATAACACAGCTGCAACATTGTTAGAATGGGATTTTGAAACGCATATGCCCAAAAAAGCAGCAGAAAAAAGAGCTGAAGTAATTGGTGAAATCTCTTCAAAAGCTTTTGAAATATCTATTTCCGATGAAATGGGTGAGTTACTTGAAAATGCAGATAAAGAAGAATTAAATGAAGTAGAAAAAGCTATAATAAAAGTTGGAAAAAAAGAATATGAAAAGTTTAAAAAAATACCTAAAGAGTTGTTTAAGGAAATGAATATATCTTCTTCTAAAGCGCAATCTGCCTGGGAAGAAGCAAAATTGAAAAATAATTTTAATATTTTTAAGCCCTATTTAGAAAAAGTTGTAGCCTTAACAAAAAAAATGGCAGATTATTTAGGTTATGAAGAAAATCGTTATGATGCGTTACTTGACTTATATGAACCGGGATTAAAAACATCAGAATTAAGAAAAGTAATAGAACCATTAAGAAGTTTTCTTGTGGAATATTTAAATAAATTAGACAAAGGGAAAAAAACAAATAACTCTATATTAAAAGAATATTTTCCAATAGAAAAACAAAAAGAATTATCTTTAAGAGCATTAAAACTAATGAAATATGATTTTGATGCAGGAAGAATGGATATATCTATGCATCCGTTTACAACAACAATAGGTCCAAATGATGTTAGAATAACAACAAGATACAATGAAAAAGATTTAAATGATTCGTTATATAGTACCATCCATGAAGGTGGTCATGCTTTATATGAGCAGGGAATACCAGAAGGATTTTCCGGATTGCCTATCGGAGATGGAGCATCAATGGCAATTCATGAAAGTCAATCAAGATTTTGGGAAAATATCATAGGAAGAAGTTTGGAATTCTGGAAATATTTTTATAATGATCTTGTTGATATTTTTCCTGAATTTAAAAATCATACACCAGAAGAAATATTTAAAGCAGTGAATTATGTAGAAAGATCATTTATCAGGACAGAAGCGGATGAGGTTACATATAATTTGCATATAATGTTGAGATTTGAAATAGAAGAAGCATTGATAAATGATAAAATAAAAGTGGAGGATTTACCAAAAATCTGGAATGAAAAAATGAAAGAATATTTAGGAGTTGTTCCAGAAAATGATAGTGAAGGAGTATTGCAAGACGTTCATTGGGCTCACGGATCTTTTGGGTATTTTCCATCATATATGTTAGGAAATCTTTATTCAGCACAGTTTTATAATAAAATGAAAAAAGATATTCCTGATTTAAATGAACAAATATCAAATGGGAACTTTGAAATTGTATTAAATTGGTTAAGAGAAAAAATACATTCAAAAGGAAAAATGTACGAACCTGGTGAATTAGTAGAAATAGTTACAGGAGAACCTTTAAGTTCAAAATATTTTATAGAATACATTGAAAATAAATTTAATAAGGTTTATGAATTGTAAAAAATAATGCAGTCTATATATTCAGACTGCATTATTTTTTATGATAAGAATAATTTTATAATATAGGTATGATAGTCCATATAGGTATGATAGTCCATGACGAAGATATTTTGTATTTTTATGTAATATAAATGCAAAATATTAGAAACAAAAAAAGAAAAACTAGTTTTATATACTAACTTTAATATAATATGAAAATAATGATAAGAAAATATAAACTGCAAAACAAATACAATTTATAAGAAATATTAAAAAAGGGGGGGTATTATGGAAAATGAAGAAATTTTGAAAAAAGAACCAGAAGAAAATTTAACAGAAGGCACAGAAGATTTTCCATTAATTGAAGTTCCAATGAGTGAAAGAAAGGGTTTTTGGTCCATTTCTGTAGTATTATTAGGGTTTACCTTTTTTACTGCAACTATGTGGGCTGGTGGAAATTTAGGTGTGTCCTTTAAATTTTGGCCAGATTTAATTCTATTAATAACATTAGGGAATTTTTTATTAGGTGCATATGTTGCAATTTTAGGATATATTGCATATAAAACAGGATTAAGTACAGTTCTTCTTGGAAGATATAGTTTTGGAGATTTTGGTAGTAAATGGCCGGATTTTATATTAGGATTTACCCAAATAGGATGGTATGCCTGGGGGACAGCTACAATTGCCATACTCTTATCAAAATTTCTTAACTTGCCGGAGGTTTGGAATATACCTTTAATGATAGTTTTTGGGTTTGCATTTTCGTGGACAGCGTATGTAGGTTATAGGGGGTTAGAATGGTTATCAAGATTTTCAGTCCCATTAATGACAATATTAATAATTTGGAGTATGACAATAGCTACTAAAGATGCTGGTGGTTTAGCTGGAATATTGGGTATTGAGCCAACAAAAAACATGACAATTGCAGGAGCTATAACAATAATCTTTGGAACATTTGTTAGTGGAGGCACGCAATCAACTAATTGGGCTAGATTTTCAAAAACTGCAGTTTCTGCTGTTTTCGGCTCTTTAATAGCGTTTTTTATTGGAAATGGATTAATGATATTTGCTGGGGCGTATGGAGGTTTGGTCTATCAGGAGTCAGATATAGTAAATGTTTTAGTTAAACAAGGATTAATTTTTTGGGGAATAGTAATGTTATTTTTAAATATTTGGACAACTCAAGATAATACAATATATAATTTTTCTGTAGCTGGATGTAACTTTTTTAGAACAGAAAAACGAAGGTATTTCACTATTGGAGGGGCTGCAATAGGAACAATCTTAGCGATTCTTGGTATGTATAATTGGTTAATTCCATGGCTTGTACTTTTAGGGACATTTATACCTCCTATAGGTGGAGTAATAATGGCAGATTTTTTCTATAAACATAGAATGAAATATCCAAAAATTACTAATATAGAATTTCAAAAATTTAATTGGTCAGGTATTTTGGGTTATGTTGCAGGAGCCTTAATTGCAAAATATAGTCCTGGAGTTCCTCCGTTAAATGGTATAATTGGGGCATTTGCATTTTATATTATTTTTGATTTCTTATTAAAAATTTTTGGCATTGATAATGAGCACGTAGTAAAGGGTGAAGAGTGATGGATATTATAATAAGAAATGCTAAAATTATTGGAAGGACAAATTTAAATGATATTGGGATAGATAATGGTAAAATAGTGAAAATAGGCGAAATTAGCGAATTTGCAAATAATGAAATTGATGCAAAAGGGAAATTGGTCTCTCCGCCATTTGTCGATCCACATGTTCATTTAGATGCGATTCTTACAGTAGGAAATCCATCTTATAATATGTCGGGAACTTTATGGGAAGGTATTAGAATTTGGAGTGAAAGGAAAAAAAAGTTAACATATGAAGATGTAAAAAATCGTGCTAAAGAAGCTATAAAATGGGCAGTAGCCAAAGGAACATTAAAAATACGTACTCATGTTGATGTGTGCGATCCGGAGTTGGTAGCTTTAAAAGCAATGATTGATGTAAAAAAGGAAGTGAAAGACCTAATTGATCTTCAAATTGTATCTTTTCCACAGGAGGGAATAGTTAGTTTTCCAAATGGAGAAAAATTAATGGAAAAATCATTAGAACTAGGTGCAGATATAGTTGGTGGAATTCCACATTATGAATTTTCCAGAAATGATGGAATTGAAAGTATAGATATTATAATGAAATTAGCAAAAAAATATGATAAGGATATAGATGTCCATATAGATGAAATAGATGATGAACAATCAAGATTTGTTGAATATTTAGCATCAAAAACAATAAAAGAAAACTATCAAGGAAGAGTTACAGCAAGTCATATAACAGCAATGCATTCATATAATAATGCATATGCAAATAAGCTAATGGGTGTTTTTAAAAAAGCTCAGCTAAATGTTATAGCTAATCCGTTGGATAATATAGCCCTTGGAGGTAGATTTGATAATTATCCTATTAGGAGAGGTATGACTAGGGTAAAAGAATTATTAAATTATGGAATTAATGTTGGTTTGGGGCATGACTCAGTAATGGATCCATGGTACCCTTTGGGTAAGTATAGTATGCTTCAAGTTGCTTTTATGGGATTGAATATAGGGCATATGACAGGTTATGAAGAGATTAAACAAATATATAATGCAATAACATATAATTCTGCTAAGTTAATGAATATAAAAGATTATGGAATAGAAGAGGGAAATGCAGCAGATCTGATAATATTAAATTCTCCAAGTGAAATAGAGGCAATTAGATTGGAAAGTGAAGTATTATATGTTATTAAAAATGGCAAAATTGTATCAAAAACGTATCCATCGAAATCGTATGTCTATAATGAAGAAATAAGTTTTAGGGTATCTGGTATTTACGAATAAAGGGGCTTTTAGCCCCTTTTTTAAAACTCGAAATCCATTTTTTTCACATTAATACCTTCAATTTTTGATAATTTTTCTTCTAAATCTTTCCATAAGTTTTGGTCTCCTGCCAATTCTAAAAGAATTAAACCTCTGTCGCTGCAGTCATCATCAAAAGCATCGTGTAAACCGAGTCTCGTTTTAATAATGCAACCAAATCCTGTTAGTAACTTTTGAACTTCACCAGCTTCTTTTTTTCTGTCATGAATGTAAATTCCTAATACTCTAATCTTACCCATAAAAACACCCCCTTGAAATAGTTGATAATAAATCCAAAGTTTTACCGTTTAAATTTAATTTATTTAAATCATCAATAGGCCGTTTTAATATAATGTTTTCCGCTGTTTTCTTTCCTATACCATTAATAGAGGTTAGTTCTTCCAAAGTTGCCTTATTAATATCAAAAGGTAACTTTAATGCAGTAATAGAACGGGAGCCGTGATCGATAACGACACCATTTATTTTATCAAGAATATTAAATTCACCAATTACACCAACTTTTATAGGATATGTTCCTAGTTGCCTACCAAAAGAAATTTTTCCTTGATTTTTTTCTATGATTAAATTTTCCAAAATACTTCCAATTGGAAAAACCTTTTTTAACATCTCATGATTGTATTTTTCCATGTATTCTTTAAATTTTATAAAATCTTTTTTATGTTGTTTAGGTTTTGTATTATATAATAATGTTCCAGGAAAGGCCATAACTTGACGAACATTAATTCTTCTAACGAGTAAATTTTCATCCATTATTTTTTCTAGGTATTTTTTATTAATTTCAAATGTTTCTTTTGTTTCATCGATTAAACCAAACAATAAATTAATTCCTGGCAAAAGTTTTGGTATACCATTTTTGTCTCTTTTATTTCCAATTTCATTAACTATTCTTATTGCCTCTATAGCTTCATCAGGCATTATATCAATTCTATTTTTTTCTATAACATTTTTATCAAAGGATTCGATTCCAAAAGATAATATATCACCAGCAGTATTATATTTAACAATTATTTCCAATATTTTTTTGATTTTATCCTGGTGTTTGATAATATATGCAGGATTTGCATTATCAGTATGAATAATATTAGCTATTTTAGACATTTCCTGATATAATTCGTTAAATAATGGAATGTTTGGCTCTCCATTGTTTAATAGCGAACCGTATGCGAGGAAATCAGCAGCTCTTCCAAACCTGAAGTTTTTGACGCCAATATCTGATATAGCCTTTGCTTCTTCGAGTAAATCTTTAATAGGACGTTCTCTATATTTTCCGTTTATTAAGGGTTCTGTGCAGAAAGAGCAAAATCCATTAGTTCTTTCACAACCGCGAGAAACATCCATCTCAACAATAATATCTGGAAATCTCGGATGTTTTTTTAAAATCTCAGCTCCAAGCGGAGTAATTTTTGATATTAACTCATAGTTAGAACGATCTTTTAAATTAAAATTGTCAGAAATAGGATATGTGAATAAAAACCTTTCTACATCACCTTCAACCATGTAATCTATATATTCTGATTCTATTTTAATAGCAGATCTTCCACCAGTTAATGTATATCCTTTTACTATAGGCCCTCCCAAAACTCGTAAAGGTTCCTTATTTAATGAAAATAATTTATTTATTTCAGTTAAAGAAATAGGAGTTCCTCCAAGATAATGTCCTGGAACTGTAACCCCAGCAATTATTATTAAGTACTCATAATGATTAAATGATTGCCACATTTGATTTTCTCTGATCTGGTCAATAGTGAAATAATCCACATCTATTCCATGATAGTATAAAGCACCTGCAGCATATCTGATATATGGAGAAACATAAGGTGGAACACCTAAAATAGCTGGTTCGTCAACATACCCATCAATAATAACAGCTTTCATAGAAAAACTCCTTTTTTTATATTCAATAATATTATATCATAAACTCTTTTGATGTTTTAATAGTAATTTTATGAAAATTTGATATAATAAACTATAAATTATTTTAGGTGGTGGTAATATTGAAGAGACCGATTTTTGTAGTATTTCTATCTTTAATATATATAATACTTTTTTCTGAACAAGCTATATATAATATATCAGAAAAAGCATATGTTGAAAATACAAAACATTTTAAATTTATTTTTGAAAAAGATCTTTATGCAGATTATAAAAAATTGAAAGGTATATCAGAAAAATTATATGAAGATTATAGGGATTTTTATGAAACAGATCCAGGGAGCATAACGGTATTTATTTTTGATGATGTTGACTTTGTAAATGCATTTGCAGTACCTCCATTAAATATAATAAGATTATATATTAATGCACCATTTGCAAAATACGGATTGACAATGAATGTTGAAAATTGGATAGAATTTGTATTTTCTCATGAATTAAATCATATATTTTATGGAAATATGCTTAGTAAATATGTTTCATGGATACCAAATAAAGAAATAAAAAAAGCTGCAATGTTAAATTGGCAACCTAGTTATTTACACGAAGGTTTGTCTATTTATATGGAAAGCAAATATTTTAAAGGACGATTTCAAAGTGACTTATTTAATATGTATTTACGTGCTGAAATATTAGGAAAAGATTATCCAAGGTACAAATTAGGAAGTTCTCCTCAAAGTGAAGTTTGGTCTCCCGCAGGGTTTAACTATATGTATGGAGCTATTTTCACAAAAGAAATAGCAGAAAAATATGGTGAGGAAACATTGAAAAAAATTATTATAGAAATAAATTCACATTTATTTTTTATTACTATTAGTACAGCATTTGAAAAGATTACAGGAGAAAAATGGGAAGACTTTTTGTTGTATATAAGAGTAAAATATAAAAATCAATATATAGATTTATTAAATAAAGAGTATATAGATAGTTATGATAGATTAGATGATTCATATCATTTTACTTCAAATATAAAAACAGATGGAAAAAACATTTATTATTATAAACAATCACCAAATAACAGAAGTGGTATATATAGAAATAATAAATTAATAATTCCTGATATAAGAAGTTTTGATATATCACAAGACGGAAAAATAATATATTTAGTTTCAAATCAAAATGAAAAAAATATAAATTCATTATACTTAAAATGCCATTGCCCTATTTCGGACACATTAATTGATAAAAGAGTTATAACCTTTAGTTTTGCCGATAAGGATAATATTGTATATACGAAAATAAATAAAGGATTAACAGCAATATTTATGAAAAACATTATTACAGGAAAAAAGGAAAAAATATTAGATTATGGTAAATATACAATAAATGATTTTTATTATTCAAAAGGAAAAATATTCTTTTCTGGAATAATGAATAATCAAAACGATATATTTTATATAGACTTAAAAACAAAAAAAATAAAACAATTGACAGAAGATAAATATATAGAAATGAATATATTCGTAAAAGATGATTTGTTATATTATTCTGCTAATTATGAAGATAATATATTTAATATTTATTCAATGAATTTAGAAAATAACGAAGTAAACAAATTAACAAATCATATATATGGAGCATTTTATCCTGTAGTATTAAATAATGATTTGTATTTTTTATTTTATGATTCAGAAGGGTATCATTTATCTAAAAAGAATGTGGAGAAAACAAAAATAAAGAATATAAAAACAGTAAATAAAACAATAAATATTAAAAATGAAATTATGATACCTGAACATTTAGAAATTTATAATGAACCATTGAAATATAGCTTTATATTTCCTTATATTGAAAATGAAAAATATGGTATAGGATATATATCCTTAAGTGAAGGATTGAATTATGGAATAGGTGGTGCAATATTAACAGATTTTAATACAATAACTCCAATAATTGGTTTTTATCTCAATAAATATACAGAAAATTTTGTAAGGCTTGACTATACAAATAGTAAGTTATATACTAATATAAATGTCTCTAAAAGGTTTGAGTTTTTTATGAAAAGAAAAAACTATTTACTCATTAATACTAATTTGGAAATAGAAAATTTAGATATAATAAACAAAAGTATAGCAATGATTTTAGTGAAAAATCCGTATAAAATAAATACTCAAAATTATTATGAATCAAGTACACTAATGGGTTATAAAAATGATAATTATTTCATTCAACAATCAACAACATTTGATCTGTTATCTTTAAAAACAGAACCGTATTTATATTATGATACTTCAGGAAATTTAATTCCAGGAGTAAAGATATCTAAAAAAATATGGTATCCATATTTTTATGTTTTAGATGGAAAATATGGTTTTGATGGTATTAGTGGAAATATTGATTATAACTATAATTTAAAAACAAAAAGCTATAAATTTTCATTATCACTAAAAATTGAACTTACAACCTTTTATTGGCTTAAAATTCCATTACCAATACCTATATATTGAAAAATAAGCTCAAGCTTTTGCTTGAGCTTATTTTAAATTAGTAAAAATATTATTTATATAAGCTATTTTTATACTGGATAAACGCTTTCATCATCGGAAAATGCTTCATTTTCTTCAACCAATTCAAAATCAACTTGAATTTCTTTCTCGTATTTTTTCTTTAAATAGTTCTTTCCAACTTCACCAAATAATATATAAGTTAACAAGTCTTCATCATTTTCAGCTAATGCACATATTTCTTCTCTTGCTTTATTAACTTCAGGTTCTAACAAATCAGCGGGTCTGCATGTAATTGGTTTTTCATTTCCTAATGCTTTTTTTAATAAGTCTTCATCAACTGGAGCAGGAGGATGGCCATACATACCCTTTAAATAATTTTTAACTTCATTTGTAATAGCTTTATAGCGTTCTTTATACATTACATTTAAAACAGCTTGAACCCCGACAATTTGGCTAGTAGGTGTAACCAAAGGTGGATATCCTAAATCTTTTCGCACTCTTGGAACTTCCTTTAAGACATCATCCAGCAAATGAATCATTTTTTGAGATTTTAATTGTGAAACCAAATTTGAAAACATTCCTCCAGGTATCTGAGCCTTTAGTATCCTTGAATCAATAGAAACCATTCTCATATCATTTTCCTTATGATTATCTCTAATTTTCCAGAAATAATTAGCCAAATCGTATAAAGAATCAGAGTTTAACGGTTCTCCCAGTGCAAAATTAAAAGGTTCAACTGCTGGTTGAGAACTTGCATTTGCAAAAGGGCTTAATGCTGTATCTATATAATCTACTCCGGCGTCTATTGCAGCCTGATAAGCTATTGATGCCATTCCTGCGGTATTGTGGGAATGTAATTCTATAGGAATATTAAACTTTTTCTTTAATTCTGAAACTAATTGGTAAGCCATTTTTGGAGTTAATAATCCAGCCATATCTTTTATAACAATAGAATCTACACCTTTTTCTATTAAACTTTTAGCAAAATCTAAATAAAATTCAAGGTTATGAACAGGGCTTATTGTGTATGAAATAGCGCCTTGAACGTGAATATTTCTTCTTTTAGAAACTTCAATGCTTTTTTCTAAATTTCTAATATCATTTAAAGCGTCAAAAACTCTGATAATATCCATTCCATAATCTGCAACTTTATTTATAAATAATTCAACGACATCATCAGCATAATTTCTATATCCAACAATATTTTGCCCTCTTAGCAACATTTGTATTTGTGTGTTTTTTAACTTTTTTCTAATGATTTTCAATCTTTCCCAAGGATCTTCATCTAAATATCTTATGCATGAATCATAAGTAGCTCCGCCCCATACTTCCATTGAATGAAATCCTATTTCATCAAATTTATTTAACATAGGTTCAAATTCGCTCGTCTTCATTCTAGTGGCAATTATTGATTGTTGCCCATCTCTTAAAGTGGTATCTACAAATTTTGTCATTATTCCACCTCCACAAATAATTAAAACATTATTTTTTTAAAAAATGATTAAGGATATATTTTAAATATTAATTAGGAAATTAAACTTGAAAATAGAAAAATAAAATAGTAAAATGAAATTAGAAGGTGAAAATAGTGAGAATAGGAAATTATGTACCTTCAAATGATTCAAAAACTGTTTATTTAGAATCTAAATTAAGAAGAATATTATTGAAAGCTATTAATAGCAAGGATAATACTTTGCTATTGAAAATAGGTAGTATTAATAATTTAATAAAAACGGGAAATATTGAAGAAGCAGAAAGAGAATTGAAAAATGCTGAAAGAAAAATTTCAACAACAGATATAAATAAAAAAAGTACAATAAGTATTATATCAAGGCAAGAATATAAAAAAAACACTTCTAAAATGAAGAATCCAAAAACAGAAGATTTTTCATCAAAAAACGATAAAATATATTTGCAGGACAATTCTCCAGATGAAGCTGTTTCATTTCAGTATCCTACTGCAGTTCCGGAAAGTGCATCATTTCTTTTTATAAATGCACATGAAGGTGAACATGCAAGAGAAATTATAAAAGAAGCTATGTTTAAAGGGAAGATGGCTCAAGTATATGTTAGATATTTTACATCATACGATTCTGACGGAAGGTTAGTATATACTGGAGGTATTACCTGGGGAAAGGTATTAGATACTAAAGGTTAATTTTTGGAAGTGAAATAATGAATAGTTTAATAATAAAAGAAATAATGTCTCTAAAGAAACAGTTGAAAAATTATAGTAAAATTTCTATTGCTAAAAAAAATGAAATTTTGCATTCCCCACATGAAAAATTAGAACAGATGAGTATAGTAATTGAAGGAAAATTAAAAGTTGTGAAATTTACATCTGAGGGAAATGAACAGGTGTTAAAGTATGTAAATGAAAATGAAAGTTTTGGTGAAGGTTTGATATTTGCTGATGAGTGTTATCCATCGTTTATAATAGCAGAAAAAAAATCAAAAGTATTGGAAATTTCAAAAGAAGGAATTTTGTATTTATTTAAAAAAAATGAAGATTTTCTTGTTATGTATTTAAATGAAATATCTAAGAAAATGATAAATCTTTCAAATGTTATAGATATTCTCATAATTAAATCAATAAAAGAAAGAATTATCAAATATTTTATTTTATTATCCAAGCAACAAAAATCGAAAATAGTTTATTTTAAATCAAAACAAAAAATAGCTAATGATATTGGTAGTGTAAGAGAAGTTGTGTCAAAGAAAATAAAGGAATTAGAAAAAGAGGGTATATTAAAAATAATTGATAAACATCATGTTAAAATATTGAAAGAAAAACTTCTCGAATAAAACCGTGAATGAAATCACGGTTTTATTTTTTTATATACAATATAATAAGATAAAGAAAAATAATCATAGGAGGTTGATTTATGAATACGGTAGTTTTAATTGTTATAGCAGTGGTATTTTTAGTATGGTCAATTTTCAAAAGTAAGGAAAAAACAAAAGAAAGCCTTATTTTATCAAAGAATTTACTTGTAAAAACATTTATAGAAATTATAGGAGTCATGGCTTTAGTTGGATTGGTTTTAGCGATATTACCCCCTGAATTAATTAAACAATTATTAGGTAATTCAAATGAATTTTTGAGTACTATTTATGGCGCTATTATAGGAGCTCTTACCATAATTCCAGCGTTTATAGCATTTCCATTATCAAAGTCTCTTTATCAAAGTGGTGCTAATTTAACAGCAATAGCGGCATTTATTACAACATTAACAATGGTGGGTTTTGCAACAATGCCAATAGAAATAAAATATTTTGGTAAAAAATTTACATTACATAGATTGTGGATAAGTTTTGTAGCAGCAATATTAATTGCTTCCGGAATGGCGGTGATATTATGACAAAAATAAAAGATTTAATAAAAAACAATAAATTGATATTTATCAGTATAATTCTTTATTCTATAGCATTTTTTGTAAAACCAGAAATATTTTTTAGAGGTTTAGAAATGACAAAAGGGTTTCTTATAGAAATGATTGAAGTTATGCCGCCTATCCTTATTATATCCTCGTTAATAACAGTTTGGGTACCTTCAGAAGTTATTATGAAACATTTTGGTAAGGACTCAGGTATAAAAGGTAAATTTTTATCGATATTTACAGGAGCAATATCAGCAGGACCAATTTATGCAGCTTTTCCAGTTGCTCAGGCATTATTTTTAAAAGGAGCAAGTATAGCAAATCTTGTGATTATAATCAGTTCTTGGGCAGTAGTTAAAGTTGTAATGTTTATGGTAGAATCAAGCTTTCTTGGATTATCCTTTGCATTGACTAGATATGCATTAACAATACCAGCAATACTTATAATGGGATATATTATGGAAAAATTAGTTAGCAGAGAAGATATTTTGAATGAGATTGAAAATAAAGATAATAAGATTATATATAAAAATTCAAAAGAAGTATTGAATGATTTGCCAAATATGAATTGTGGAGCATGTGGATATGCTAATTGTAAATTGTTTGCTGAAGGCGTTATAAAAGGGGAAGTAACAATAGATGACTGTGTTATCAGACAAAAAACAAAAAAGATAGCATAAAACAACTCCTCCCGTTTTTTGGGAGGAGTTGTTTTTTATACACAGTGAAAAATCTTTAATGTTTTGCTTTTTTCATACAACGTTTTAGAAAACTTTAAAAGATAATGATATACTTATTATTGAGGTGATAATATGGAATTTATAGAATATATTTTTGTTTTACCAAATAGATTAGAAGATGAAATAGAAACGTTTTTTTCAATAAATGAATTTAAGACCTATTATTTTGATAAGCCAACAAAGGGACAATCGGTTGTTAAAGTATATATAAACTTAAAAAATCCAGAAAATCAAATTATTGAATATTTAGAAGGTAAATTAGAATTATTATCAAAACAAAATATTACAGAAGATGAGTGGTTAAAGCCATGGAGAGAATCGCTAAAACCCTTTGAATTTATTGAAGACATATGGATATTGCCAGATCCAGAAAAAAGATATGAAATTCCAGAAAATGTGAAAGTTATAAAGATAATACCAGGAACAGCATTTGGAACAGGATTACATCCTACAACCAAATTAGCAGCCGAAAATTTAGTTAAAGTAATAAACGAAGGGGCAGATGTTTTGGATGTCGGGACTGGAACTGGAATATTATCAATAATTTCAAAATTATATGGAGCTGATAAAATTTTATCTCTTGATTACGATATATTAGCTGTAGAAAAAGCTAATGAAACCTTTAGATTAAACAATTTAAATATAGAGGTGAAACAATCGGACTTGCTACAAAATGTAAATGAAAATGAAAGATACGATATAATAATAGCAAATATAGTAGTTCCTATATTATTGAGATTATTAGATGATGAAAAATTGGATAAAATATTAAATGAAAATGGTTATTTAATCTTATCAGGAATAAATAAAGAAAGAGAAACAGAAATAGCTAATAAAATATTTGAAAAAGAATATAATATAATTTCTAGAGAGGAAGATTCTGGGTGGATATCTCTACTCCTACAAAAAAGGATATAGAAATAGTTGAAAAACAAATTAATAGAAAGCCAAATAAAATAATCTCAATACCTAAAAGATGTTCTTTTGGCATTCCTCAAGTAATTGAAAGTTATCCAATAAAACGGGACAAACCGTTTCCGACTCTTTATTGGTTGACATGCCCTCATCTTATAAAAGAGGTAGGGAAATTGGAATCTCGGGGCAAAATAAAAGAATGGGAAAATGAATTAAAAAATAATGAAAATTTAAAAAAAGAATATAAAAATGCACATTTGGAAGAAAGGAAAAAAAGAAATAAATTGTTAAATAATGAGCCATTATGGGTAAAAAAACGATTGGAAAATATAGGTATTGGGGGAATAAGTAATTTTGAAAGTATTAAATGCTTTCACTTACAATTAGCATCATATTTAGGGGGGACAAAAAACCCTATAGGTGAAAGGGTGTGGAATATCCTTGAAAAGAAAGAATGTGAGAACTGCATCTGTTGTTTATTATAGGGATATAAGAACGCATATTGTTATATTTATTTTAATCTTTTTTGGAATATTGTCTATAATAAAAAATATACTTTTAGGTGATTATGCTTCCGCTATAAATAGCGGGATGAAATTTTTGGCTATTTTAACGATTAGATTTGGTTTATATATAACAGCTCCAATAACAGATATATCAATTTATTCTTTTAGTATAATCCAACTTTTTAATCTTAATTTATATTATATCGATAATATAATATTTGGCATAACCTTGATTTTATCCTTTAGAGACATGCTCAGAGCCCGGAAATATTTGTTTACAGATTCGTTAACGGGGTTATTGAATCGAAGATATTTTGTTGAAATTATTCCAAAGGTTATAAAATTAAAGGAATATGTTGGTAAAGAATTTGGATTAATAGTTTTAGATCTTGATAACTTTAAACCTGTTAACGATAATTTTGGTCATAAATCTGGAGATTACGTGTTGAGGAAAACAGGTGAAATTATCAATAATTCCATTAGGAAATCAGATTTGGCTATAAGATATGGTGGAGATGAATTTGTTGTCCTTGTAAATGCTAAAGATGAAAAAGTATTGGATGGAATAATAAAGAGAATAGATGAAAAAATTAGGAAAGACTTATATATATATAATGTATCTATTTCAGCAGGGAAAAGCATAAAATATAAAGATGATAACATTTCATTAGATGAAATGTTTGAAAAAGCTGATAAAAATATGTATGAAAATAAAAAAAGGAGAAAGAATGCTAGATAAAAAGGTATTAAAAGACATTCCTAATGAACCCGGAGTATATATATTTAAAGATAAAAATTCAAAGCCAATATATATTGGCAAGGCGAAAAAGTTAAAAAATAGAGTATCTTCATATTTTAGCAAATCTAATCAAGAAAAAAATGAAAAAGTAAAAAAAATTGTAGAAGAATCAGAGTTTTTAGATTATATAGTAGTAAGAAATGAAGATGAATCACTTATTTTAGAATCTAATTTGATATTTAACCATAAGCCTAAATATAATATATTATTAAAGGATACAAGAGTGTATCCTTATATTGCTATTACAAAAGAAGAATATCCACAAATAAAATTAGTTAGAACAAAAAAAGGCGAAAAAGCAGATTTTTACGGACCGTATTCAAATGTTGGGATGGTAAGAGGTATTATTGAAATAATACAATGGGTATACAAAGTCAGAACATGTGAAAGAAATTTAGATAGAAAATCAAAACCATGTTTTTTATACCATCTTGGAAAATGTTACGCTCCATGTTATGTAGATGTTGATAAAAAGGAATATAGGAAATCTGTAAACAAGGTAAAACGATTTTTAAAGGGGAATATTAAGTCAATTAGAAAATATATCGAGGAAAACATGCATCAATATGCGAAAATATTAAACTTTGAAAAAGCAGCTCAATTAAGAGATTTGTTATTTAAATTAGATAGATTATTTATACCTATTGGTGTTGAGATGGTTCAAAATAAAAATATAGATATTATTGCAAAGGATGAAGAATATCCAATAGTTGTTTTGCTCATTATAAGACAAGGATATATGATTTCAAAACTAACATTCACTATAGATGGAGATATAAATGAATTTATACATCAATATTATTTAATTCGAAACAATATAGTCCCTGAAGAAATATGGGTAAGCGATTTAAATAATGAAATAGAAAATGAAATTATATATCATCTAAAACAAAAAGGATTAAAAGATTTAAAAAAATTGAAAACTGAAAATGAAGAATTATATACAATAGCATATAGAAATTTAAAAGAAGAAGTAAAAAAACAAACGGATTTAGGAAACACGTTAAAACAAGCAAAAGAAATATTATCGCTGAAAAAGATTCCTCGGATAATTGAAGGTATAGACATCTCTCACTTGCAAGGTATGTATACAGTAGCCTCTTTAATAACATTTGAAAATGGGAAACCTAAAAAAGAAAATTATAGAAAATATAGATTAGATGAATTCAAAGAACCTAATGATTTTGAATCGATAAAAGCTGTTATTAAAAAAAGATATACAAAACATCCTTTACCAGACTTATTATTTATTGATGGAGGAAAAGGGCAAGTAAATTCTGCAGTAAACGCACTTGGAGAAATTGGATATACATTAAATGATATAGATATTGTAGGTATAGCTAAAGAGGATGAAAGAATAGTTTTTCCAGGTGAAATTGATGATTTGCATCTTCCACTTGATCATCCAGTATTAAGAATGTTAATTTTTATAAGAGATGAAACACATAGATTTGCCATAACTTTTAATAGAAAATTAAGAGCAAAAAGATTTGAAAAATCTAAACTTGATGATATTCCTGGGGTGGGAGCAAAAAGAAAAAAAATACTTATAGAACATTTTGGTTCTTTGAAAAACATTAAAGATGCAACATGGGAAGAAATCAATAAAGTAATAAAAAATGAAAAAATATCAAAAAAAATAAAGGAATTTTTTGATTAAGGTGGTTTAATGAAGAAAAATACGATTCTTGGTCTTTTATTAATTATATTTACATGGTGGATTATAGCATTTTTTACGAATAATCAACTTTTAATCCCATTTCCTCAAAATGTTTTTAAAGAAATGGGAAAGCTTTTTTTAGACTACTCATTTTATACCGACTTATTAAATACAGTATCAAAAATAATTATAGGCTTTTTTATCTCTCTATTAATAGGAATACCTATAGGGTTTATTTCAGGTTTAAGCCAACGTTTTTTTGAAATCTTTAGGCCGTTTTTAATGATTATTCAAAGTTCTCCAGTAGTATCTTATATTGCTATATCAATGTTATGGTTTGGTATAGGATTTTACACGCCAATTTTTGTCGCTTTTATGGTTATTTTTCCAGTAATAGTTTTAAATATATCTGAGGGAATAAAATCTACAGATAAAAAATTATTAGAAATGGCTAAAGTTTATAACATTAGAAAAAAAGATATTTTTTTAAAAATATACTTTCCATCAATAATCCCTTTCTTGAAATCCACATTAAATATGATATCTGGTAGTTTATGGAAGTCTATTGTAGTCGGAGAATTTTTAGCAGGTGACAAAGGTCTTGGTGTGAGTCTTTCCTTTTCTAAAATAGCATTGAATACAGATAGAGTTTTTGCATATACAATATTATTAGCTATTTTCGGAATGTTATCAGAAAAATTTTTGAAAAAACTTTCTAAAAATAAAAAAAAGAAAAAAGAAATAAAAAATATTAAAGTTGTTCACATTAATAAAAATAACAATAAAAATTTACATGATATTATCATTAAAGGATTGAACAAAAAGTTTGGAAATGATGTCATATTATCAGGCTTTGATATTATTTTTAAAAAGTCAAAAATAAATGTATTACTTGGTGAATCTGGAATAGGGAAAACAACAATATTGAATATATTATCAGGAATATTAAAAAAAGAAAGTGGAGAAATAATTGTTGAAGGCAAAATAGGGTATGTTTTTCAAGACGATAGATTAATTCCATGGCTTAATGTATATGAAAATATTGTATTTGTTAATGACGAGATAAATTTGGAAATTATAGAAAAGTATCTTAAATCATTTAATTTAGAAAAAGAGATCTTATCAAAATATCCCGATGAATTGTCTGGTGGAATGAAAAAAAGAATAAATCTTTTGAGGGCAATTGCGTATAATCCAGATATTATTTTAATGGATGAGGCTTTTTCTTCAATAGATGTTTCAAATAAATACAAAATAATAAAAGAATTAATAAATATACAAAAAGAAGAAAAATTCACAGTTATAATGGTAACACATGATCCTTTTGAAGTAGCAAATTTTGGAGAAAATGTGTTTATTTTAGAAGGAAAACCTTTAAAAATAAAGAAAATAATGAATTTTAAAAGAGTATTTGAAAGAAATTTAGAAGACAACCACGAAATTCTTTATAAAATTAACAAGATTTTGTTAGGATAAGTTTATCAAATTCTAAGGAAATTTTAAGGAAGCAGCGCAAAAATATATATTGATAAAAGGTTATGAAAACGGAGGTGGTATAGGTGAAGAAAATAGTTATTGCAATGACATTGTTATTAGCAGTAGTTTCAACGTTTGCTTTTGTAAATCCAGATTATGTTTCACCAGTTGTTAATGTAGTAAATGAGGCAGCACCAGCAGTTGTTAATATTGAAGCGGTTGGTCATAGGCAAGCTTCTATAGATCCGTTTTTTGAAGACTTTTATAAAAGATTTTTCGGCGAATCTCCATGGACTCAAGATAGGGAATTTAAAGCTTTAGGGACAGGATTTATCTTTGATAAAAGAGGATATATATTAACTAATTATCATGTTGTGGAAAATGCTGATGAAATAACAATAACGACATTAAAAGGTAAGAAATATAAAGCAAAGTATGTTGGTGGGGATAAAGATTTAGATATAGCAGTTTTGCAGGTTAAAACAAAGGATGAATTGCCTGTAATAGAATTAGGAAATTCTGATGATATTCAAATTGGTGAATGGGCAATTGCTATTGGTAACCCATTAGGATTTAAACATACAGTTACATTAGGTGTTGTAAGTGCAGTACATAGAAAAATACCAAAACCTGATGGGAACGGATATTATGCAGATTTAATACAAACAGATGCAGCAATTAATCCTGGAAATAGTGGAGGTCCGTTATTAAATATACATGCACAGGTTATAGGTATAAACACTGCAATTATCAATCCATCAGAAGGTCAGAATTTAGGTTTTGCAATACCTATTAATTTTGCAAAAAGATTTGCAGAATCATTAATAAATACTGGAAAGGTTTCTAAAGCATATTTAGGTGTATATATACAAAATGTAACAGAAACTTTGGCTAAAACATTTGGCTTAAAAGTAACAAAAGGAGCTTTTGTTAGTGATATAGAAAAAGGTTCTCCTGCAGAGAAAGCAGGTATAAAGCCAGGTGATGTAATTATAAAAATAGATAATAAGGAAATTAACAGTGCAGATGAACTAGTGTACATAGTTAAAACATATCCAGCTGGAGAAAAAATTAAAGTAGTTGTTAATAGAAAGGGAAAAGAAATTACATATGAAATTGTTTTAGCAGAAAGAGAAGAATTTGCAAAAGCAACAAATGAATATTATCTTGGATTAAAAGTTAGAGATTTAACCCCAGAGGATTTAAACGAATTAAGATTACCAAAAGGTATGTATGGTGTAATGGTAGAAGATGTTAAAGATGGATCTGATGCACAGTATGTAAATATTAAAAAAGGCGATATAATAATGGAAATGTATGTAAATGGAAAAGGTGCAAAATTAGAAACTATAAAAGATTTCCAAAAATTATCATCAAAAATAAAAAAAGGTGATTATATAGGATTTATAGTCTTTAGAAATGGTTATAGAATGTCAGTATACTTTACCTATAGTGGGAATTAAGTAATTAGAGAGTAACCCCCTCTTTAAAAAAAGAGGGGGTTTTTATATAAAGAATAAAAAGTTAGCTTTAGAAATTTTATGGTATAATTTTAAATGAAAGTTTATTAATTTTTATAAAAATAATTAAAATAGGGAGTGAGAAAATGGAAATTATAAATCATGTTGAAAAAATTAGCGATGAGATTGTCAATGCATTAAAAAAATTTATTTCTATCAATTCAGTAAATCCAAGAGCAGGTGGTTCTGGAGAAAAAGAAGTAGCTGAATGGTTAGAATCATATTTGAAAACATTAAAATTCGATGAAGTAAAAAGATATGACGCACCAGATGATGTTGTAGAATATGGTTTTAGACCAAACGTAGTAGCATTATATAAAGGAACATCACCTGAAAGAACAATATGGTTTATTACCCATATGGATAAAGTACCAGAAGGAGACTTGTCATTATGGGATCATGACCCCTTTGATCCTGTTGTAAAAGATGGTAAAATATACGGAAGAGGTGCTGAAGATAATGGAAGTTCATTAATAGCAACGCTGTTTGGGGTTAAAACGTTAATGGACTTAAATATAAAACCCAAAAACAATATAGGGTTGGTATTTGTTTCTGATGAAGAAACAGGTAGTGATTATGGGATCAAATATTTATTAAAACAAAAAATTTTTGATAAAAATGATTGGTTTTATGTTCCGGATTCTGGTAATAAAGATGGTTCTTTTATAGAAATAGCGGAAAAGTCAATTTTATGGTTAAAAATAGTTACAGAGGGGAAACAAGCTCATGCATCAACACCAAACGTTGCTAAAAACGCTCATAGAGCAGCAATATATTTTGCTAAAGAATTAGATGAATTTTTACATGAAAAATATAATGCAATAGATGAAATGTTTGGTAGAACACCGATATCAACCTTTGAACCGACTAAAAAAGAGCATAATGTTGATAATATAAACACGATACCTGGAACGGACATTATGTATTTTGATTGTAGGGTTTTACCTCAATATGATTTAAATGAAATATTAAATGATGTAAACAAGATAAAAGAAAAGTACGAATTAAAATTTGATGTAAAAATAGCGATTGAAGTACATCAAATGGAGGTAGCGCCAAAACCAACTCCAGCAGAGCATCCTATGGTATTGAAATTGAAAGAAAGTGTAGAGAGTTTAAGGAATGTAAAGACATTTGTTGGAGGAATAGGTGGTGGCACATGTGCGGCAATTTTAAGACATGAAAGTTTACCGGCAGTTGTTTGGGGAACTATGGATCATACAGCACATCAACCAAATGAATATATAAGAATAGAACACTTGATTGAAGATACAAAAGTATATGCACATTTAATGAATAATTTATAGGAGTGATTTGATGAAAATATTAATTTTGTATGGTTTTGGAATAGGGGTTGTTGATATTCGAAGTATAAAAAAGGTTATTGATCGATATGAAAAGGTTATAGTCTTTACTTCAAAAGCACCGCAAGGTAAGGCTAAAGAGATGTTAAAAGAATTGCATGGTGTGGAAATAAATGAAACGTTGAATTTCTACAAAGAAGCAAAAAAGAAAGCAAAAGAAATAAAAGATTCAGAATTAAAAGATTTAGGAGATTTTGGAGATAGGGCGATGATGAGAGATCCATGTTAGAAAACATTAGTTTGATTTTACTCGAAAGAGTATCTTTAATTTTAGTTATAACTTATATAATTTTTCAAACATATTTTATAAAAGAAATTTTTGGCAAAACATTGGTTGCCAAAAATAAGATTATTCTTGGTATAATTGGTGGTTTATTAGGTATATTAGGAACGATTTTTGGTGTAGAATATAATGGAGCTATAGTAAATTATAGGGATATTGGTGTAATTTTAGCAGGTATGTTGGGAGGAATACCTTCAGGAATTATAGCTGCTTTAATATCTTCAATACATAGATTGTTTATAGGAGGTATTACAGCAGTTCCTTGTTTTTTTGGAACGTTAACTGCTGGAATAATAAGTGGATTAATTTCTCAATATTATGGAAGGAAACATTTTACTTTCTTCAAAACGCTTATTTATACTATAATTATTGAAATAATTCATTTAACATATGTTTTAGTTATGGTAAAACCGTTTGATTTAGCATATGATATAACCTTCAATATATTATTTCCTATGGTTATTACAAATGCATTAGGAATCTCTTTTTTGAATTTTATGATTTTAAATATGGAGGAAAAACTTGAATTTACTACGGAAAATACAATTAATTCTATTTTTATTATAATGGAAATGAGTTTGAATACTATAGAGAAAGGATTTAATGAACAAAGTGCTAAAGATATAGCCAATGTTATATTAAATAATACAGATTTTGAAGCGGTATCTTTAACCGATAAAGAAAAAATACTTGCACATGTTGGAATAGGTGAGGATCATCACTATTCAGGGTTACCTATAAGAACTGAAGCGACAAAAAAGGTTATAAAAAATAGTCAGGGATTAAAGATTATAGGTAAAAAAGGTATAAAATGTGAAAAGAATGACTGCCCACTATATTCAGCTATAATAGTACCAATAAAAGATATAAATGAAGAGTTAATAGGTACACTGAAATTATATTATTCTAAAAAAAATGACATAAAAAATACAGATATAATATTTGGAAAAAAACTGGCACAAATATTGTCTTTGATAATTTCAACTTCTCAAATTAATGAAGCTCTCAAATTAGCAACAGAGGAAAAATTAAGAGAATTAATGGCAAATTTAAGTCCACATTTTTTGTTTAATACATTAAATGCAATAAAATATATTTCAAAATCTGAACCTGAAAAAGTTAATAAATTTATTGATAATTTGTCTGATTTATTAAGATATACATTATATGAGAATTCAAGATTAGTATCGATAAAAAAAGAGATAGAATTTACAATTAATTATTTAGAATTAATGAAATTACGATTCAAAGATAAATTAGATTATATAATAAAAATTGATGATAATTTAAAAGATAAATTAATTCCACCTTTTATATTGCAACCAATAGTAGAAAATTCAATAAAACATGGAATGAAAGAAGGTAAATTAATAATTGAAATTATAATTTCAGAAAAAGAAGATAATATAAATATTGTTATTAAAGATAATGGAAAAGGTTTTTTAGGAAACAAGTCTAAGGGAAAAGGATTAAAATTAATAAGAAATAGATTAGAATCTTTATATGGATATAATTATAGTTTGTCAATAAAAAATGCGATATTTGGCGGAACTGAAATTGAAATAAATTTGAAAAGTAAAGTCGGTGAAGTAGTATGATAAAAGTAGCTATTATAGATGATGAATATTATGCAAGAGAAGGCTTGAAAGATTTAATTGAAGAAATGAGTTCATTTGAAATTGTAGGGTGTTTTGATAGCGTTGGAAAATTCTTGAAAAGTAAAGAGAAAAATAATGTAGATGTTATATTTTTGGATATAGAATTGCCGAAAATGAATGGTATAAAGGCTTCAAAATACCTTGAAAAATATAAAATAGTTTTTGTTACAGCTTATTCGGAATATGCTGTAGATGCCTTTGAAGTAAATGCATTGGACTATCTAACAAAACCTATTTCGGAAATTCGATTTATAGAAACAATTAATAGAATTGAAAACACTTTTAAAGAGAGTAATTTGAGTAAAATTGCAGTGGATAATGGTAGTGAAATAATATTTTTAGATTTTGATGAGGTATGCTTTTTTGAATATTTTGAAAAAAAAATACAGGTAATAACTAATGAAAATGAATACACTCTTAAACATTTTAAAAATTTAAATAAGTTAGAAAACGAATTACCGTACAATTTTTTAAGGGTGCATAAGTCGTATATAGTTAATTTAAATTGTATTGAAAAATTTATAAAAGAGCTTAATTCATTACAGATGAAAACAGGCAAAATTATTCCTATTGGAAAAACACATATGAGGGAAATAAAAAAGGTATTAAAAATATAGTCAAGTCAAAAATGAAACATTCAACACAAAAAAATGACCGTTCAGGTCAAAACAGCAAAGTTACACTTTGCAAAAATAAAAATAAAAAGTAAGAATAGGAAAAATAAGAAAAGAAAAGTCAAGTCAAAAATAAAACATTCAACACAAAAAAATGACCGTTCAGGTCAAAACAGCAAAGTTACACTTTGCAAAAATAAAAATAAAAAGTAAGAATAGGAAAAATGAGAAAAGAAAAGTCAAGTCAAAAATAAAACATTCAACACAAAAAAATGACCGTTCAGGTCATTTTTTTGTATGTTTAATCATTAATTAATATATCAAGTGATATACTAATTACCGCATAAAATTTTGAAAGGGGGAATTTTAGTGAATTCGTTACTTTTGGCGGTATTGGCTATGGTTGGTTATTGGTTAGCTTATAACACGTATGGTAAATGGATAGCAAAGAAGATATTTGGATTGAATGATAAGAATCCTGTTCCATCAAAAGAGTTTGAAGATGGTGTTGATTATGTTCCAACTAAAAAACATATTTTATTTGGACATCATTTTACAACAATTGCAGGAACAGGTCCAATTGTTGGTCCAGCAATTGGTGTAATTTGGGGCTGGGTTCCAGCTTTTATATGGGTATTTTTAGGTTCAATATTTATGGGAGCAGTTCATGATTTTACTTCCCTTATAGTTTCAGCAAGAAATCAGGGTAAAACTATTGGTGAATTGACCGGAAATCTAATCAATGAAAGAACAGCTAAAGTATTTCTAATTTTAATACAATTTTTGTTATGGATAGTATTAGCTGTTTTTGGTTTAATTGTCGCTTTGTTATTCAATATGTATCCACAATCTGTATTTCCGGTATGGATGGAGATACCAATTGCAATGTGGTTAAGTTACATGGTATATAATAAAGGTAAAAATGATACACTTTATTCCATTATAGCTGTTATTTTAATGTATGTTACAATTGCTATTGGGGTTATATTCCCTATTAGTGGAATATCAGTTGTAACATGGATATATATACTAATGGCATATGTATTTCTTGCATCAACATTGCCAGTTCACAAGTTATTGCAACCAAGAGATTATATAAATTCACATGAACTATTAATAGCAATATCATTATTAGTATTAGGTATTATAGTTGGGCATCCAAAAATAGTGGCTCCTGCATTTCAAACAGTTCCAGATGCACCTCCTTTGTTCCCTATACTTTTCATAACAATAGCTTGTGGTGCAATTTCAGGATTTCATAGTTTGGCAGCATCAGGAACCACAGTAAAACAACTTGAAAAAGAAACAGATGCACATTTGATAGGTTATGGTGGTATGATTATGGAAGGAGTTTTAGCAACAATAGTTATTATAGCTGTAACTGCAGGTATTGGTATGAATGGTGGAGGAGCTGAAGCATTTACTTCGCATTATGCATCATGGGCCACAGCTAGTGGATTAGGAGCAAAATTATCAGCTGTAATTAATGGATCAGCCAATTTAATGAATTCTTATGGAATACCGTTAGATTTAGCAAAGACTATTATGGCTGTGTTTATTGTATCATTTGCTGGAACAACAATGGATTCATCAGCAAGAATACAAAGATTTGCCCTTCAAGAATTGTTCTCCAATAAAGATGGTGAAGTTGTTGTAAAACCATTGAAAAATAGATATGTATCAACAGCAGTTGTTATTCTTGCTGCAATGGCTTTAGCCTTATCTGCAGATGGAGGTAAAGGTGCTTTAATATTATGGCCAGTGTTTGGTGCGTTAAATCAACTATTAGCAGGATTGGCATTATTAATTGGAACTGTTTATCTGGCTAAGAAAAAGAAACCAATATGGATTACAGGATTACCTATGTTATTTATGATGGTTATTACACTATACGCGACTATAATGAACTTGAAAAAATTTATCGCTTCAAATAATGGATTGCTAATTTTTGTTACAGTTGTTACTCTTATAATCGCATTATGGATCTTAATGGAAGGGATTATAGCAATATCAAAGAATTTAAAAGAATCAGAAGCGATAGAAGAAGAAATTTAATATTTGTATAATTTTAAACGTCTCGCAAAAGCGAGACGTTTTTTGTTAGGTAAATAATAAGAAAATATAGAAAAATAATACGAAGTGTATATAAATATCTAAGGAACAAATTTAATAATATATTAGTCAAAATGTTAGGAGGGGTTTTTATGAAGAAAATAATGATAATATTTTTTATATTGATCATACTTGTATTACAAAGTTGTATATTTAAGGATCAACCTCCTATTATAGAAAGTATGAATCCATCGAATGGTGAAAAAATTAATCCAGGTGGAGTTGCTTTCAGTTGGTCAGCTAAAGATCCTGAAAAAAAGATGTTGATATATAATTTTTATTTATATTCTAATGGCCAATTAAAATATAAAGCAGAAGGTCTTGCCTCTAATAATTTGAAAGTAAATTTAGAAGAAAATACAAAATATGATTGGGTTTTAGAGGTAATAGATATAAGTGGTAATAGAACTAAAGGAGAAGTTTCTTTTGAAACTAATTATTTAAATTCAGAGCCTATTAAATCTATACTCAGATATCCGGAAAATAATAACAAAGTGGTTAGCCCTTATGATTTAAAATTTGAATGGTATAAAAGTATAGATTTTGATGGAGATCAGGTTTTTTATAACCTTTATTTATCAGAATCAACACCTTTAAACACACCAATTGCATCAGCTTTAACAAATACTGAATATACAATTAAAAAGTTAAAATTAGACACAACATATTTTTGGAAAATTGAATCTTACGATTCTTTTGGTGCATCAGAAGTATCAGAAACATGGACATTTAAAACATTAGATAATACTCCACCAATGATAGATTTTCCAAAAGAAGACTTCATTGTTAGTGAAGGAGAAGAATTTAGCCTTGATTTAAAAAATTATGTATCTGATATGGAGGATAATTATTTCGAATATCAGATAAATACAAATAATGGTGCAATTATTCAGGGAAGTAAGTATATATTTAAACCTGATTATAATTTTGTAAGTCATCCGGTTTCTCAAAAGAAAATAGGTGAAATAATAATAGTTTCAGATACAAAAGAAAATGTTAGTGGGACATTGAATATTATTGTTAAAGATGTTAATAGAAATCCTGAAAAACCACAAATAGTATATCCAAAAAATAATTCTATTGTGCCAAAAAATTTTCAAATAGAATGGAATTGTATAGATTTAGATAATGATCAATTAAAGTTTGATATATATTTAGGGACACGGTCAAAAAATTATACAAAAATTGCAACCTTAATTGAAAATAACAAATATGATATATCTCTTAATGATGATACAGAATATTTCTTAAAAATAGTAGCAAAAGATAATTATGGTGGTATTAAATCAAGCGATGAAATAGAGTTTAGAACAAAAAAAGAAGTGAATACTGTTCAATGGGTAAAAGATATTAGCAATATCAAAGATATTTTTGTGTATAATGATAAATTAATAGTTATAACAAATGAGAGTGTTTATAGATTAAATACAAATGGGACAATTGACAAAGTTATTAATTTGGATAACATAATAGGCAATAGCATAATTTACCAAGATAAGTTATATGTTGCAGAAATTAATGGAGATATTAGTATTATAGATTTAAATATTTTTGAATTAAAAAACACAATCAATATTGGTGGAAATGTTGTGGGGCTCACAGCAAATGAAGATTATAAAGGTGTAAAACAATTATACATAATAACTTCAGAAGGTATATTATATGTATATGATATAGATGATTTTATTTTAAAATGGCAAAAGAACTATGAAATAATACCATCGTCATCTATTCTTATAATTGAAAATGGGTATATAGTTATTTTTGGGGAATATGGGAATTCTGGGAAGGTTATAATTGCGAAACCTAAAGGGGAAATTTATAAAGAAATTAATTTGATTCAACCACTTTCATCATTTGTAATAAATGATGAAGAAAGCTATATATATTTTGCTATAGGGAACTTTATTTATAGTTATGATAAAAATGGAGTTAAACGTTGGGAATTAAATGTATCAGAAGAAATAAATAGTGAAATATTATATGATGGTGAATACTTTTATGTATCTGGAAACAATGCTATTTTTAAGATAAACAAAGATGGAAATTTGATAGATACTTATTCTTCAAATAATATATTTTCTAAAACAATGTTAATATCAAAAGATAAGAATATAATTGCTGTTAATAATATAGGATTAATAAAGGACAATAATGAGATAAACATAGCCGATTTTGAAAATATAAAAACATATGCTTTATTAAATGATGGATTGTTATATTTTGCATCAGAAGCTAAATTGTACGCATTATCGATAGCTGATGAGGAAACATTCAACAACAATTGGTATGTTTTTGGAAAAAATATAAATAAAAATAGAACATCTTATGTAAAAAATAATACACCACCCAAAAAACCAGAATTAATATATCCTCAAAATCAAAGTGTTGAAATACCAACGAAAATAAAATTAATGTGGCAGTGTGAAGATATGGAAGATGATGAATTAACCTATGGTATATATTTAGGTGAAGGAGATAATTTAGAATTAGTTGCAACTACACAATCAACTTCGTATGAAGTCAATTTAGAAA
The DNA here is from genome assembly GCF_900129175.1 of Marinitoga hydrogenitolerans DSM 16785. NCBI lineage: Bacteria > Thermotogati > Thermotogota > Thermotogae > Petrotogales > Petrotogaceae > Marinitoga > Marinitoga hydrogenitolerans. The sequence goes on along the minus strand of NZ_FQUI01000008.1, from coordinate 11,310 downwards.
ACGATAAAAAATATTATTGGAAAGTAATAGTTGGAGATGGTGAATTTTCAACAGAAAGTGATTTGTTTAGTTTCACAACAATTCCACCACCAGCAGAAGAAAAATTTAAAGTGAAGGTGGAAGGAGCAACTATATATTCTCCGGCAATCTCAGAAGATAATATAATTTATTTTTCAACAAGTTCCGGGAAAATTTATGCTTATACTTCTGATGGTAAAGAATTATGGTCTTTTGATACTAACGGGTTTATAAAAGCATCAGTAGTTTTAAACCCATTAAATCAAGTGATTGTAGGAAATGAAAATGGAGAATTATATATAATAAATTCAAATGGAATGTTATCTAATAAAATTATTTTAGATGGTTCGATAAGTATTCCTGTTTCATTAGGAAAAAATGGTGAAATATTTGTAATTACAGATATTGGGAATATATATAAACTATCTTTTTTTGGAGAGCAAATGTGGAAAAAAGAATTAAGTGGCAATCCAACCACAAATATTGTAGTTGATAAGGATAATAACATATATTTCGGTATGGATAATCATCTATATAGTTTAGACGATTTAGGAAATATTAGATTTAAAAAATCGTTTAATAATATTATTTCAACAGATTTATCTATTGATGAATATGGAAATGTATATTTTGCTATAGAAAATAAAGTGTATTCAATTAATGGATTTGGAGATGTTGAATTTGAAAAAGATATAGGTGAAAAAGTGATAGGAACAATATTTATAGATAATAACAATGCTATAATTTTTGAAACTTTAGAAGGAAATTTGTATAGATATTATTATTTAGGAAAATCTCTTGAAAAAATACAATTGAATGAGAAACCATATACCTTAATATTAATGGATGGGATAAAATATATAACAACAAAAGATAAGTTTATAGTATATAATGGAGAATTAAGATGGTATGATGAATATAGAAAAGTAAGATATTCTCCTAATATTGATAATAATGGAGTAATAATTTTTGGAACTACAGAGGGCTTTTTGTATGGGATATATGGTGATACAAATAAATTAAGAAATTCAGCATGGCCAATTTATTTAGGTGATAAAAGACATACAGGGAATATAAACGGGGAAAACATAATTGTTCCAACAAATAGACCTCCGTTAAAACCATATAATCCATATCCAGCAGATAATAGTGATATTTCTGTATCAACTATAACATTAACTTGGGAATCATCTGATCCAGATGGAGACAATGTTTATTATAACCTATATCTGGGAGATAATATAAATCAACAAAAAGTAGCAAGTGATATTTCACAAAATTCGTATAAAATTACAAATTTAATTCCAGGTACATATTATTGGTATGTTGAAGCATATGATAACTATGGAAATATTTCCAAAAGCGAATTGTGGAGTTTTACAGTAACAGAATCAGCTGCAGAAAACAATCCTCCGTTAAAACCTGTGTTGTTAGAACCAGTGAATAATGCTAATAATGTATCAAATAATGCTGTTTTAAAATGGCAGTGTTCCGATCCGGATGGTGATTCTCTAACTTATGATATTTATATAAATTCAGAGCCAATGTTATCTACCCCAGTGGAAACTAATTATAATGGAACAACATATTCTATCGTTTTAGATGCGAACAAAACATATTATTGGAAAATAGTTGCAAAAGATGGTAAAGGTGGTGAGACGTCAAGTGATATATATTCGTTTACAACATCAGAGAAAGTAAATAATCCTCCGAATAAACCTATATTAATAGAGCCGTTAAATAATTCGACCAATATAGAACCAGATGTTACCTTAAGTTGGAGCGCAACAGATCCAGATGGAGATAGTTTAATCTACGATTTATACTTATCAAAAACACAGGATTTAATTGTGCCATATAAAACAAACTTAACCGCATCTTCGTTTTTAGTATCGAATTTAGAATTAGGAACAACATATTATTGGAAAGTAGTAGCGAAAGATGGTAAAGGCGGTGAGAATTCAAGTGATGTCTATAAATTCACAGTAACAGAATCAATAGGTCCATTGACTCCAAAATTATATTTTAAAGATACAATCATTCCATCTGGAAGTCAGGGTGAATTAATAATTCATGGTCAAAAATTAGAAAATGTATTAGCTTTTGATATTGAAGTAAGTTATGATAATACAAAATTAAACGTTTCAGAAAGTGATATTCAATTTATTGGAGAGTTAACAGGAAGAAGTTTGATCATAAATATAAATAATGGAAAAATTAAAATCACAACATTATCATTTTCTCCATTTAATATTAATGATAGTGACATAATAAAAATAAACTTTACAGCTATAGGTAATTCTGGTAGTACAGAGTTACAATTCACAAATAATACTAAAATAGTAGATTCTTCTGGGAATGAATTAGAGGTTGATATTAGTGATATTGGAATAATCACAATTCAATAGAAATATATAAAATATATGAATACTTTATAGAAAGGGGTGATTAGATACTTTTAGGTATAAATTTGATGAATGTGTGGAGGTGAATAATATGATAAGTATGAATTAAAGGGACGATTTTTTAGGTAATTTTTCAGAATATGCCACTATAAAACTCAAAAAAGCTTTATAGAGATTATTGAAATGATTGTGTTAATATAGTGTTTTTTGTTAAATAAAATATAAAAAAAATTAAAGCTCATAAAATTTTAGTCGATAGCATAATTGAAATAAAAATTTTGGGGGTGAAAAAGATGAAAAAGTATAGTATGTTATTTGTTATATCGATGGCATTGATAGTAATTTTATCAAGCTGTTTTAAAGCGGTACCAGTTGGTAAGTTAAACACAGATGATATTAGAGTAGATCTTTCAACGAATTATGATATCTACTCACAAGTAAATGCATCAGCCATAGAATTGAGGTTTGATACAAATATCCCGAGAGATGCATTTATCTATGATAAGAACAACTCACTTTTGTTAGTGAAAAATTATGGTAATGAGACTTTGGTAATGGTTTCAAAAGCACAAAGAGATATAGTAAAAGGAGAAAAGTTATTTTCTATTAAGAGAAATTATTTAAATCCTGAACAAAGTAAAATAATAACAAAAGCAGCAATTTTCGATGAAGAAAGCAACAAAATAATAACAAAAGCAACAGCACCATATCAAGATGGATTAAGTGTATCAGATGCAACAAATGTTTTAACTAACGATTCAACATGGACTATAATACATGCAGAAAATATTTCTGGAGTAGAAGCTTTTAGTATAGAATTTTATTACGATGAAAACTTTATGGAAATAGAAAACAAAGGTGTAGATGGTGATGGTGTGGATGTTTTATTAAGTAATGTCAATAAAGCGACAGTAGAAAAAACCGGAGGAAAACTTTTAATTGAATTTTCTACGATAAATGGTGAAGAGTTAACAATGGCATCAAGCGATCTTGTAAAGATATATTGGAGAGCAAAAAATGTAGATCCAAAACAAACAATAACATTATCAGTTGATGCAACACTTTTAAATAATGCATTGCAGAAAGTTACAGTAGATAAACACACAGGAGAGGTTACGATATATAATCCAAAACTTTTAGGGGATTTTGATGATATAAGTAGAGGATTGTCAAAGGATAAAGTTGTTAACATCAATGATTTTATAGCATTTTTGGATCATTATGGTTCAAAAATTGGAGATGTTAATTATGATTCAGATTTTGATATTTATCCTTCAGAAATCACACCCGTAGGCGAATGGAAAAGTAATAATATTTATAGTATAGCATTTCCAGATGGAAAAATTGATTTATATGATTTTATTATATTTTCAAGAAATTATAATAAAACAAAGCCTGAACTCAACACACCTCCAGGAGCCTTTGATTTAACAGGACCAGGTGATGGTTCGTCGGTTTCAGCAGGAAGTGTAGTTAGTTTTACTTGGAGTGCTCCAGTAGACCCAGATGGTGATGCTATAACATATGATTTATATCTTGATACAAATCCAAATCCTACAACAATATATGTAAAGGATCTTACAACGAATAGTTATAGTGATACTTTTAATCAAACAGGAGTAACATATTATTGGAAAGTGGTTGCAAAAGATCCAAAAGGTGGAACGAGAGAATCAGACTCAACTAGAAGCTTCTCTATTAATCCAGTAGATAGGATTTATGCTGCAGGTGGATACGAAGGAATATTTATTTTCGATGCAGCTTATACTAACAAAATGGTTCAATTACAATCTCAAGATACAGATGGTTATGCTTATGATATAGTAAAAATTGATACATCAACACCAGAAAAATATCTTTTAGTTGCAGATGGTAGTGAAGGTATTATTTCTTATCACCTAAATGCAGGAGTTCCTGAAGTTGATAATACAGATATAGACGGTGGTAAGATATCACTTGGTGGAATAACAAGAAAATTAGCTAAAAAAGAAGATAGTGGAAATTATTATATTTTTGCAGCTGTAGAAGATGCTGGTATAAAGATATTAAAGGCAACATTTGAAGGTGATGGTGCAAGAGATACAGATTTCCAATTATTGGGAAGTTATAGTGTAACAGGTAAAACTTATGACATAACATATGATGGAACAATTGCATATGTTGCAGCAGGAACAGAAGGTCTATTGTTATTAGATATATCTGATTATTCAAATCCAATATTGATAACAAGTATAAATACTGATAATAACTCTAATTCGGTTGATATAAATAGCGTTATTTTTGAAACAGAAGGGTCTAATAAATATATTTATGCTACTGCAAAAGACAAAGGAGTAATAAAATATGATGTTACAGATGAAAATAATGTTATAGCATTATATAGTTTTGACACACCAGGATATGCAGAAGATGCAGTTTATTCAACAATTGAAGATGCCTTATTTGTTGCAGATGGGACGATGGGTATTGTTAAATTGAAAAAATCTGATCTTTCTTATGTTGGAGTAAAAGGTACAAATGGATATGCAAAATCATTAGATATAGATGGTTCAACAATTTATATTTTTGATAGTTTTAATGGATTAGTAAAAATGGATTCTAATTTAAGTATAATGGATGATTTAGTATCAGCACCATATGATGCAGATACAGTTGGCGCAAATAGTTTAGTAGGAATGAATGCAAGAAAAAGTATTGTAATTGAAACAGATTATAATGAAAGTGGAATTTTAGATGCAAATGAAGTTGCTATAATTGTAGCAGATAAATCTGGAGGAGTTAGAATATTGAAGAATGATGGAAGCATAATAGCGGTAGTAAAAACAAGAGGTTCAGCAGAAGATGTTTGGTTTGATGGAACTAGATATTTATATGTAGCAGATGGAGCTGCAGGAGTTTCTGTAATAGACTTAGATAGTGATGGAGATGGAAATGTTTTAGATGATGGTAGTGTAAGTGGGACAGCAGATAATCCACCATATTTAACTAATAATTATGTAGATACAGATGGGTATGCATATTCATTATTGCCTTCAGAAACAGCCAATACATATTTATATGTAGCCGATAGTGCAGCTGGAATTGCAATTATTAATATAGCTTCTGCAGGAGCGCCAGTTTATGATAAAAATGTTAGTGTTGATGGAAAAGTAGTAGTTGATTTAGCTAAAGATGTAACAAATAATATAATATTTGCAGCTCTTGGTGATGATGGGATAGGTTCATTAACATATGCAGCAGAAAATGCTTTAACTTTTGTTGAAAGATATGATACAGATGGTTATGCGTTTTCAATTGAAGTATCAAATATAGCCGATTTTGTTGTTGTAGCAGATGGTAGTGCAGGTTTTGTATTAAAAGAATATAACACTGCAAATGGAAAATTTAGTGAAGATGGACCAACAGATGGTAACACCACTTCTGATAAGTATGCTGTAAGATTTGAAGATGCTATGATAACAGATGTAGTATATTCAAGTTCTAACGGTGGATTTGATTATTACTTATTATCAGCAGGTAATAAAGGTATTATATCATTCCAAGTAGATCCGGCAGATTTAATAGGATTAGATAATTCAGATGGAAGATATCCTGATGGAGATTCGGATAATAATAAAATAGTTGATATGTATGATACACAAGGTTCTGCAATGGATGTTACGATTTATAATGATGCAACAGCTTGGGTAGATAAAGCCGTATTGTCAGATTCTTTAAATGGAATATTAATATTCAGTTATGATTATAATACTACACCTGATTTTGAATTTGGGCCAAGTCCATTTAGTAATACACCAGATAAAGATTTAAATTGGTATAATTTAATTGGTGGAATAGCAGCAAATCAATAAGTTTAATATGCCCCGGGATTTTCCCGGGGATTTTTTATGTTTCAGAAAAAGGATATTTTAATATTTACTTTTAATTTTTACTTTTAATATTTACATTGCGTATTTTTCATGTTATAATATCACTGACAATTAAATAAAATTCCTTTAAAGTTAAGGGAAAACGGTGAAAATCCGTTGCGGTCGCGCCACCGTGAGTGGGGACGAAACCAGCACTTATGCCACTGGAAACATTTCTCTGGGAAGGCGCTGGGAGTAGAATGATCCATAAGCCGGGAGACCTGCTTTAAAGGGATTTGTTCCATCTTCTCGCGAAAAGAAGATGGAAAATAGATTTTTTATAGGAGGGATTATATATGAAAAAGGTATTTTTGACGTTGTTATTGGTGTTATCATTATCTTTGTTTGCATTTCAACCTGTAACTCTGGTGGATGATTTAGGAAGAGTAGTGAAATTTGACAAAGAGGTGGAAAAAATAGTTGTTGCAGCACCTGCAATTTCAGATTTTATTGTAAAATTGGGTGAGAAAGATAAAGTAGTTGGAGTTACGGATTTTGATTCATACATTACTGATGTAGAAAAAATAGGTAATATGTTTCCTTTAAATGTTGAAAAAATAATTTCTCTAAATCCAGATGTTGTATTATTAACCGGTGGTTTTCAAGAAGGAGAAGTATTAAAATTAGAAAAATATGGTATAAAAGTATTTGTGATTAATCCAACTACATTAAATGAAATGTTTAGAGATTTATCTCTTGTGGGAGTTATTCTGGGAAAAGAAAAAACTGCTCATGATTATGCGCAAAAATTAAGAACGAGAATGCTAAATATTGCAAAAAACACATTTACATGGAAAGAAAAACCAAGGGTTATATATCTTTCTGCATATGGCAGTGTGTCCCAAATGTGGACATGTGGCACAGGATCATATTTAAATGAATTAATATCATATGCTGGAGGTATAAACATCACTGCACCATATACTGGGAATAATGGTTGGTTTGCTGTTGGACCTGAATTTGTTGTAAAAGAAAATCCGGATATAATTTTGGTTCCTTCTTATTATCCTGGAGATAAAGGTGCTTATGATTTGATAATGAATGCTGATCAATTTAATGATATTAATGCTGTAAAAAATAATAAGGTGTTTATTATTGACGGGAATAAAGCATCTTTACCAAACACAGGCTTAATAGATTTATTGGGAGAGCTTAATAACCTCTTCAGTGAAAATAAATGAAATTAAAATCGGGGGAATTTTCCCCGATTTTTCACCTTATTATGGGAATTTCTTTTGTGTTATTATCGATAATTTTATTCATATCGTTAGGGGCAGTAAAAATACCCTTTAGAGATATAATACTTGCTTTTTTTGATAAATCACAGAATTCATTATATAATAGAATAATATTCAATTTAAGATTACCAAGAATACTTGGTACATTGTTGATTGGGGCTATATTGGCAATAGCTGGGAATGATTTTCAAATGATTATAAAAAATCCTCTTGCAGATCCTTTTATTATAGGAATTTCTTCTGGGGCGAGTTTTGGTGCTGTGATATATACAGCGTTAAAAAGTGTATATGGAATAAATTTACCTTTTGGAATAGAATTTTTCGCTTTTGTTTTTGCCTTAATCGCAACATTGATAACCTTTACATTAGCTAAAGAGGGTAAAAAGATACCTGTAGTGTCGTTAATATTAAGTGGAGTTATTGTAGGTTTTGTATTCAATTCAATTTCAACATTATTTACTGTGTTATTCTGGCAAAATTTATTACATGTCAATTTTTGGTTAATGGGAAGTACTGGTAATATTGTCTGGTCAGATTTAATTATATTAAGTATATTTCTTGTACTTCAAGTTTTAGTGAATTTTATTTTTAAAAAACATATTGAAGTAGTGGCTATGGGAGATGATATATCTATTTTTTCAGGTATAAACCCAGAAAAAATAAAATTAATAGTATTAGTTATAAATGTTCTTTCAGTATCTGTAGTTGTTTCTAAAGCTGGAATAATAGGTTTTGTAGGACTGATAATTCCTCATCTTGTAAGAAAATTAACAGGGCCTGACATATATTTTTCAACAATTGGTTCTTTGATATATGGGGGTATTTTTCTTGGGTATGCTGATTTGTTTTCCAGATATTTATTCAGACCTACAGAATTACCTATAGGAGTTACAACATCTATAGTAGGAGCTCCGATTTTTATTTTAATAATGAAAAGAGGAAGAAAAATATGAAAATTTTAGAGATAAAAAATTTGAAGTTTTCATATAATGAACATTTTAAATTAAATATAGATTATATGTATATAGAAAAAGGGGAATTTGTTTCTATAATAGGACCGAATGGTTCTGGAAAAACTACGGTTTTAAAATTATTAACAAATTTAGAAAAGAAAGATAATGGCGAAATTATAATAAACAAGAAGAATATTGAGAATTATTCGAAAAAAGAATTGTTTAAAAAAATTTCAGTAGTTCCACAGGAATTTTTTACATCCTTTGATTTTACAGTAGAAAATATCATTTCTTCTGGTAGGATTCCATATGAGACATTATTTTCAAAAGATGAAGAAATAATAGAAGAAGTTATGCAAAGGACAAATACATGGACTTTTAAGGATAGAATATATAATTATCTTAGTGGTGGTGAAAAACAGAGAGTAATGTTAACAAGAGCATTGGTTCAAGATGCTGATATATTATTATTAGATGAATTTGTATCTCAAATAGATCCTGGATATACACAACAATTGATTAGAATGGTAAAAGAAGAATCTATAGAAAAAAACAAAAGCGTTTTATCAATATTTCATGATGTGAATTTAGCTTCTTTGTATTCAGATAGAATATATATTTTTAAAGATGGAAGAATAAAGTATTCAGGCAAACCTGAAAAAATTATAACTGAGAAAATAATGAAAGAAATTTTTAATATAGAATGTATAATAGTTAAACATCCAATAAAAAACAAACCACAAGTTATTTTTGAATATTAAAAAAATATGCTATAATATTATTGTACTCTTTTAGATTTCATTATCTTCTTTTGTTTCTACAATTAATCTTCAATGAACATAATTTTTAAAATTTTAAGACTCTGATATGAGTCAATTTTTTTCTTTCTAAAATTGAAAGGAGGAGGATGAATTGAAAGTAAAGTATATTATTGATATTGATAAGGTTGAGCAATTATCCAAAGAAGAAAGGGAAGAGTTAAAAGCTGTTACAAAAAAATATAAATTCAGAGCAAATGATTATTATTTAGGGTTAATAAATTGGGATGATCCAGACGACCCTATTAGAAGATTAATAGTTCCACGGACGGAGGAATTGGAAGAATGGGGGAGGTTAGATGCTTCAAATGAAAAGTCATATACCATAAGCAAAGGATTGCAACATAAATATAGAGATACAGCATTACTTCTTGTAAATGATGTATGTGGGGGATTTTGTAGATTTTGTTTTAGAAAAAGATTATTTATAAATATAGGTGAAGAAGTTGTAAGGGATGTTAGTAATGACTTAGAATATATAAAACAACACAAAGAAATAACCAATGTTCTTTTAACAGGTGGAGATCCGTTATTATTATCTACAGAAAAGCTTGAAAATATTGTTAAACAGATCAGAGAAATAGAACATGTTCAAATTATTAGAATCGGATCAAAAATGTTAGCGTTTAATCCATATAGGATAATAGATGATCCTGAATTAGTTGAAATGATAAAAAGATATTCTACAGATGAAAAGAAAATATATATTATGACACAGTTTAATCATCCTAATGAAATTACAGAGGTTTCAATAAAAGCGGCAAATATGCTTTTAAAAGCAGGAGCAATATTAGCTAACCAAACACCATTAATAAAAGGTGTTAATTCAGATTGGGAAATTTTAATGGAATTGTTTAAAAAATTGTCTTTTATAGGTATTCCGCCATACTATGTGTTTCAGGGTAGACCTGTTGCTGGTAATAAACCTTATGCAGTACCTATTGAAGAAGGATATCAAGCATTTTTAAAAGCAATAATGAATGTTTCTGGTTTAGCAAAAAGAGCAAGATTTGCCATGTCTCATGAAACAGGAAAAATTGAGGTTGCGGGATTAACAAAAGAACATATAATTTTTAGATATCAAAGAGCCCATTATTTAAATAATGCTGGAAAATTTATGGTTTATAAAAGAAATCCAAATGCATATTGGCTTGATGATTACAAAGAATTAGTTGAAGAATATATAATAGAAAATCCTTTAAAATAAAAAAGTTGCTTTGAGAATTTTTCATATCGAAGACATACCCTTCCAGAGAATCAAACTGGAAGGGTATTTTTAATACTTTTAAATGGTTAAAGTAATTAGAATTTGAAAAAATCATAAAAGTTTTCATTTTATGATATAATACATATATACAAATAAAAGGGGGGAACTTTATGGGTTTAGTAGAAACCGGGAGAAAAAAGATAGAATGGGTAAAGGAACATATGAAAGTATTAAACACATTAAAAGAAATGTATATGGAAGAACAACCATTTAAAGATATAAATATATCAATGAGTATACATTTAGAAGCAAAAACAGCATATACTGCGGTAGTTTTACACGAATTAGGAGCAAAAGTAGCAATAACGAGTAGTAATCCGTTGTCTACACAAGATGATGTAGCTGAGGCGCTAAAAACATATGGCGTTAATGTTTATGCTAAGCGCTCTATTGATGAAGAACTATATTGGAAAAACATAGATGAAGTACTTTCTATTGAACCCAATATTGTTATCGATGATGGTGCAGATTTAGGGGTTAGGATTGTAGAAAAATATCCAGAATTATTAAAAAACATATGGGGAATAAATGAAGAGACGACAACAGGTATAAAAAGATATAAAGCATTATTAAAAGATGGAAAATTAAAAGTACCAGTAATAGATGTAAATGATTCATATATGAAATATTTATTTGACAACAGATACGGCACAGGGCAATCAACATGGGATGGAATAATTAGATCAACAAATCTAACAGTAGC
>NZ_FQUI01000007.1 GCF_900129175.1 Marinitoga hydrogenitolerans DSM 16785 | reverse complement strand
TATTTTTTCAAAAATTAAGTCTTCTAATTCTATACCAGTTATTGACTTAAATAAAAGAAATACTAAATATTATGAATCTTATAATAGATATGTTATGAAATCTTTTAGAATTGCTTTTAAGAATGATTATAAATTACGTTGGGAGATTGAAAGAGTTAATGGTATTATGGATATGTCTTTTGGTACTGAATATGTTTGGTATGTTAGAAATAGAAATTATTTGACTTTTGCTGGTATTACTGTTGTTTTATTCAATCTTATTGTTCTTTTTAATCTTTTTCATAATTTACCTTTAAAAAAGATTTCTAATTTTTTTGGCCTTTAGACTTTTTAGACAGGCTATTAGAGTTTTCTTATAAAAATTATATATATTTAAAATTTTAATATGATATAATCATTATATAGAAAAAAATTGGGAGTGATTAAAATTTATTATTCAATATTAAAGCCAAAAGAAACAACAATAAAAATTAAACGCTCTGAATTTATTGGAAATGCTAAAAAACTTCATACAGAGGAAGAAGCGAAGGAATTTATAAAGGAAATTTCTTCAAAATATAGAAATGCAACACATAATTGTTGGGCGTATAAAGTTGAAGGAAATAAATTTAATTATTCAGATAATGGCGAACCTTCAGGAACAGCAGGAAAACCCATATTTGGTGTTATTGAAAAGCATAATTTAATTAATATAGCAATTGTTGTTACGCGTTATTTTGGTGGTGTGAAATTAGGAGTTAGAGGATTAATAGATGCATATTCGCAATGTGCAGAAAATACAATATTAAATTCAAAAATAGCTAAATATATTGATTTAAAAATTTATGAAGTAAAAACAGATTATTCTAAATATGCGGAAATAGAAAGATTATTAAAGAGAGTAGATGGGTGGAAGATGACAAAACAGGAATTTATGGCAGATGTAAAATTTGAAATAGCAATTGAAGAAAGTAAAGAAAAAGAAATTCTTGAAATACTTAAAACAAAAGGAACAATTAAATATTTGAAAAATGATGAAATTGGAATCGAAATTAAAAATTAAAGTGAATAAAAATTGATTGGGGGAAATATAATAAAAGATAAAGGGGATGAAATCGTGAAATTAAACTTTGATAGTTTTAAAATTAATATGCCAGAGCTAAACTTTGATAATACAGAAAAACTTTCGCCAATGAAAGATTACATAGGTCAAAAACGAGCATATGAAGCAATATTAATGGGGCTTGAAATAGAACAGAAAACACATAATATATTTATAACAGGTCCAGTAAATACTGGAAGAAGAACATTTGCAAAAAATATATTATCAAAATATTCAACGAACAAAAAAACACCGAGAGATTATGTATATGTATTTAATTTTAAGGATTCAATGAAACCAAAAGCAATATCATTAAAATCTGGTACATCGAAGATTTTTAAAAAAGAATTAGAAGAAACAGTAGAAATGTCATTTAATGCATTGAAGAAAGGTTTAGAAGGTGAAGATTTTTCAAAAAAGAGAACACAATTAGAGCAAGAATATCTTTTTGAAAGAAAAAAAATTTGGGAAGAATTAAAAACTCAAGTAGAAAAATTAGGATTTAAATTACAATTTACATCAAATGGTGCAGTAACAATACCTGTATATGAAGGAAAAGAATTAACAGATGAAGAATATGATAAATTACCAGATGAAGTAAAAAATCAATACGAAGAGAAAACAACAATATTAAGGCAGTTGATGGAAAAAACGATGGTAAAAATTACAGAAATGGATAAAAATTACAGAGAAGAATTACGAAATTTAGAAAAATATTGGGCATTATTTACAATTTCAGGAATTTTTGAAGAATTATTAAAAACGTATAATGATAATTCAGATATAATAGAATATTTGAATGAAATAAAAAATGATATATCAGAAAATTTTCCTGAAATACTCTCTGATGAAAATTTACAAAAATATTATAAGAAAAAATATTCGGTAAATATTATTATAGACAATTCGGCAATTAGTGGAGCGCCTGTTATAGAAGCGACAGATCCTACATATTCATCTTTAATAGGAAAAATTGAATATATATCACAAATGGGTGTATTGAAAACGGATTTTACAATGATAAAACCTGGGTTATTACATAAAGCAAATGGTGGATATTTAATTTTAGATGCAGAAAAAATATTAAAAAGTTCATATGTATGGGAAACATTAAAAAATGCATTAATGAATGAAGAAATAAAAATAGAAAATCTCGAAGGCAAAATAGGATTAAGTGTGGTACATACATTAGAGCCAGATCCAATACCATTAAATATAAAAGTAATAATGATTGGTGAAGAATGGATGTATGAATTATTATATTCATATGATCCTGATTTCAAAAAATTATTCAATATAAAAGTTCCATTTGATACAGAAATAGAATTAAATAAAGAAAATGCAGAATACTTTTCAATGTTTGTAAAAAATATAATAAAAGAAAACAATTTAAAGGATTTTACAAAAAAGGCCATAGAAGAATTGATAAAGTATTCATGCAGATTAAATGGTAAAAATGACAAAATATCAGCAAAATTTGGATTATTAAAAAATATAATTTTAGAATCTAATTATATATCAGAAAGATATAGTGATACCATTCCGTATGTAGATGGTAATTCAGTAAAAGAGGCAATAAAAAAACATGAAAATATGTTTTCATTATATAAAGATAAAATAATGGAATCAATAAAAGATGGGCAATTAATTTTAGAAACAAAAGGTAAAAAAATAGGACAAATAAATGGTTTAACAGTAATGGAAGTAGATTCCTATTCTTTTGGAGTTCCTGTAAAAATCACAGCAAAAGTATATTCTGCAAAACAAGCAGGTTTGCTTGACATACAAAGAGATGCAGATCTTAGTGGTAAAATACACAGAAAATCTACAATGATAATAGAAAATTATTTCTATTCAAAATATCATCTTGATGAACATATGGTATTTTCAGCATCAATAAGTTTTGAACAGGTATATTCAATGCTTGAAGGAGACAGTGCGTCATTGGCTGAAGTATTATCATTAATTTCAGCAGTTTCACAAATTCCTATTAACCAAAATATAGCAGTTACAGGATCAATAGATCAAAATGGAAATATTCAGCCAGTAGGTGGAATTATAGAAAAAGTTGAAGGATTCTATAATGTTTGTAAAATACAAGGATTAACAGGAGAACAAGGAGTAATAATACCATGTCAAAATATAAAAAATTTGGTGTTAAATGATGAAGTGGAAGAAGCGATAATAAATGGAAAATTCCATATATATTCAGTAAAAAATGTTGATGAAGCAATAGAAATAATGACTGGTATAAAGGCTGGAAAAATAGATGAGCATGGTAATTTCGAAAAAGATAGTGTAAATTATCAAGTTTTAGAAGGAATAAAGAGATTAAAACATTTACATCCAACTAAGAAAAGATTTTTGTTTTTTAAATAGGGCAACTTCCACCATGTGGAAATTGCCCTGTTTTACTTAAATTTTTTGGAAAATTTTAAGATTTCATTAATTAAAAAAATACTTTTAAATTGAAATTCTATTTTTTATTTGTATATGATACAAATTCCACAGTTCCTCTTTGTCTAATTGGTTGTGAATATAAATCCATTAGTGCATATACTTCTTCAGGCATGTCTGTTGAAATATTTAATCCAAGTTCTTTAGCTTCTTCAACTGTTATTGGATAATCATGTGTCCATCTTCCTTCAGTTAATGTTTGAGATAATTCTTTAGCTTTTTCTTCATCCATATTATTCTTTAAAACATTAAAAATAAATCTTTGAACTTGAGATATAGATTTTTTTGCAACATCTGCTAATATTAATGTTTGATCATCAACTTTATCCACACCTTTTTGTTCTACAGCTTTAACAATACTTGGTGCAGGGTTTTGACCTAATTGTGGATCAACAGGACCTAACACAGCATGTTTATCCATAATAATTTGGTCTGCAGCTAAAGAAATTAATGTTCCGCCACTCATAGCATAATGTGGAACAATAACTCTTGTTTCGGCTGGATGATCATGTAAAGCTTTAGCGATTTGTGTTGCAGCTAAAACGAGTCCACCTGGTGTATGTATAATTAAATCAATAGGTTTATCCTTTGGTGCTTTTCTAATAGCTCTTAAAATCTCTTCGCTATCCTCAACATTTATATATTTATAAAAAGGAAAACCTAAAAAACCCATACTTTCTTGTCTGTGAATTAAAGTAATAACAGTAGAGTTTCTTTTTTTCGATAATGAGGATAATAAAGCTTTTCTTCCAGCGATTAATTGTGCAAACTTCATTTGTGGTCCCATTAATATGTAGAAAATAAAAATCCACCATAATAAGGTACCTAAAAATCCAGTAGTCATACAATCCCTCCTTTTAAATAATTCTATTATTGTAATTATAACATTATTTCATTTAAAAAACTAAATATTTAATTAAAATATATAACCATGAAAAAAATTTCATAACAAGATATTTTTAAACAATATTAAGGAATATTTGGTAATATTTGAAATATATTAGTATATGAATATAAAAGTTTTTCTGGTATACTACAATAGAATAATAACAAGGGGGATAGTTTGATGTATAAATTTGTTATAAATATAGTTTTTGGTAGTATAATAGGGTTTGTGAAAAGTAATAAAATTGTGGGAATAGAATTTTCTAAGGAAAAATTGGGTAATTTTCATGATGTTTATACTGCAAATTTTTATTATAAAATTAAGGAATATTTAGAAGGAAATGACGTATTGGATGAAATTCCGTATAAACTTTATTATAAAAACGAATTTGAAAAAGATGTTTTAATGGCTTTAAAAAAAGTAAAATTTGGACAGGTTGTTTCATATAAAGAATTAGCAATATTATCTGGCTATCCATATGCAGCACGTGCTGTTGGGTCTATTATGGCTTCAAATCATTTACCATTAATTTTTCCATGTCATAGAGTTATCAAAAATGATAGAAGTATTGGAAAGTATAGTGGAGGAGTTGAATTTAAAAGATATTTCTTAGAAATTGAAGGAATAAAAATTAAAGGAGATAAAGTATATAAGAAACTTTAACGAATATAAAACATTTAAGAATAAATTTGAATATATAATTAATTTGAGGTGATGAAAATGTCAAAAAGATTACATCCTAAAATATTTAAGGTTCCAATAGATAGAATACGAATGGGATATTATTCTGATAAATATTTTACAAGATATGTAGAGGTTTTAAAAAAAGATAATAAACATGTAAATGTATTATATCAATATTTTCCAAGGAAAGATTGTGTAGTGGTTGGAATAGATGAAGCCCTTGCTATTTTAAGATTTGGAACAGGATATTATAAAGATGAAGAAAAGGCAAATGATTTATTTAATCAAATTTTAAATTTGGAAAAAGCACTTCAAAATGCTGCGCATAATATGGATAAAGATGAATTACTTAAAATAACAGCGCAAAAATGGGATTTAAGAATGATATTGAATGATTTATGGGTTGATAAATGGGATGAAATCGAAGTAAAAGCTTTATATGATGGTGATGAAGCAAAAAATATGGAACCAATTCTTACAATAGAAGGTGACCCATCATATTTTGGTTATTTAGAAACAATATTATTAGGTGTTTTAGCAAGGGCAACTTCTACAGCAACATCTGTAAAGAAAGTAGTTGAGGTAGCAAATGGAAAACCAATATTATTCTTTAGTGCAAGATTTGATCATTTTTGGGTTCAAGCTACTGATGGATATGCAGCTTTAAAAGCAGGAGCTTTTGGCGTATCAACAGATGCTAATGCAGATTATTGGGGTGTTGAATCAATGGGGACAATTCCTCATGCACTAATAGCTTCTTATAACGGAGATACCACAAAAGCAGCTATTGCATTTGATAAGCATATAGACGCTAATGTAAATAGAATAGTTCTTGTAGATTGGGATAATGATGTTATAGGAACAACATTAAAATTAATAAATAGATTTTATGAATATATAACAGGTAAAAAATTTAAACTTGGGGAAAGTGATCCTTCAATTGTTATAGGTTCCGGTAAAAATAAAATATGGGGTGTAAGATTCGATACTTCTGGAAGTTTAAGAGATAAAAGCGTAGTCCCAAAAGATAAATCGTCTCTTGGTGTAAATCCTGAATTAGTATGGAGAGCAAGACAGATTTTTGATAATTATGGCTTAAAAGATTTAAAAATATTAGTTTCTGGTGGATTTGATGCAGAAAAAATAAAGCTTTTTGAGACATTAGATGTTCCAGTTGATAGCTATGGTGTAGGATCAAAATTATTAAAGGAGAAAATAGATTTTACCGCTGATATAGTTGAAGTTAATGGAAAACATTGTGCAAAAGTTGGAAGAAAAAAAGGAGATTTTTCAAGATTAAGCGTAATTTCAAAAAGATATTGGGAAGAATAATTAAAAGGAGGAATATAAAATGGAAAAAGGAACATGGGTTGTAAAAAAAGGTTTTGCGGAAATGTTTAAAAATGGAGTAATAATGGATGTAACAACAGCTGAACAGGCAAAGATTGCAGAAGAAGCCGGTGCGGTTGCTGTTATGGCTTTAGAAAGAGTTCCAGCAGATATTAGAAAAGCTGGAGGAGTTGCAAGAATGGCAAGTATTTCAAAAATAAAAGAGATTATGGAAGTAGTTTCAATCCCAATTATGGCAAAAGTAAGAATTGGGCACATTGCAGAAGCAAGAATTTTAGAAGCATTAGGTGTAGATTTTATTGATGAATCTGAGGTTCTAACACCAGCAGATGACAAATATCATATAAACAAACATGATTACAAAGTTCCTTTTGTTTGTGGAGCAAGAAATTTAGGTGAAGCTCTAAGAAGAATTGCAGAAGGTGCTGCAATGATAAGAACAAAAGGTGAAGCAGGAACAGGTAATATTGTTGAGGCAGTAAAACATATGAGACAGGTTATGGATGAAATTAGATTAGTTCAAAATATGCCAGAAGAAGAATTAGTTACATATGCAAAACAAATTGGAGCTCCTGTGGATTTAGTTGCAGAGGTTAAAAAATTAGGAAGATTGCCTGTTGTTAACTTTGCAGCAGGAGGAGTAGCAACACCAGCAGATGCAGCATTGATGATGTTATTGGGTTCAGACGGAGTATTTGTTGGTTCTGGAATATTTAAATCAAAAGATCCAAAAAGAATGGCAAAGGCAATAGTTGAAGCAGTATTACATTATGATGATCCAGAAAAATTAGCGCAAATAAGTGAAGATGTTGGGGAAGCAATGGAAGGATTAGAAATAGAGCAATTAGATGTTCATTTACAAGAAAGAGGTTGGTAATATTGAAAATTGGTGTATTAGCTGTTCAAGGAGATATTAGAGAACATGCAAATATGATTGAAAAAATAGGACATACACCCGTTAGAGTTAAATCTATAGAAACCTTAAATGACGTTGCTGGTTTAATAATACCTGGTGGTGAAAGTACAACAATTTCAAAATTAATGAAAAAAACAGGTCTTTGGGAAGAATTAAAAAGAAAGGCACAAGAAGGTTTTCCAATTTTTGGAACATGTGCAGGAATGATAGTTGTTTCTAAAGGGATAGCTAATTATCCCCAACAAGAAACAATGGGATTAATAGATATATATGTTGAAAGAAATGCATATGGAAGACAGGTATTTTCTTTTGAGGAGATTTTAAGTTTTCAAGGAAAAGATATAAAAGTTACATTTATAAGAGCTCCAAAAATAGTAAAATATGGAGAAAATATTGAAAGATTAATAGAATTCAAGGATGCACCAGTTCTTGTTAGACAGGATAATATTTTAGTTGCCTCATTTCATCCAGAAATAGAAGATGACCCTTCAGTCCATCAATATTTTATAGAACAAATGGTGGCAAAAAAGCAGGTGAAATAATGATACCTTTACATGGATTTTTATCTCATTTTGTTGCTGATCATGCATTTTCTAATGTATATTCTGAAAAATTAAAATCAAAGAATAATCTAACAACTCATATAGTGTGGAGTATTATATCTATTTTAGCCTTTACATTTGATTCATTAAAAAATCCTTTTGGGATAATAGCTTTTTTAGTTTTAATCACATATCATATATTTATTGATATATATAGAATAAAAGGAACAACATTTAAAAAAGAATTGATGTATTTAGCAATAGCTTTGATAATAAATATCATATTTTATAAAGCCTATAGCGTTTCTTATATTTCAAATGAGTTTATATATTATTTAATTGGAATGATGTTGGCAACAAGTTTTGGCTCTTTTATTGAAAGAACATTTAATATTATAGATTCACAAATAAAAGATACAGCAGGAGCATCTGAAAGATTAGCCATATACATATTTTTAAGCAAATTTAAAATAGAATGGGTTTTAGTTGCAATATTATCAGGGTTAATTTATAGATTCTTTATTGTAAAAGAAAAATCTAAAGAGTGGGTGTTTTCTCCGATTTATGGCATTGTTGTTTCATCAATTTGGATTTTAATAATGAAATCTATATTTTAATCATGATTTGGGTAATATCGGATATTCACGGAATGTATGAAAAATTATTAAAATTAATAAATAAAATACCAGAAAATGATAAAATCATTTTCTTAGGAGATTATATTGATCGAGGACCAGATTCAAAATTGGTCCTCGATTTACTATTTAAAATTAAAAAAAGAGCTATATTTTTAAAAGGAAATCATGAGGATATGATGATTGATTATATAGAACAAAGAGGAAAATATGCAGAAGGAGTATGGTTTAGAAATGGTGCATCAACAACTTTAAAAAGCTTTAATAATAATATAGGAGAAAAATATATTAAATTTATAAAATCTTTAAAATTATATCATATAGAACAAGTAAATGAGCAAAAATATTTATTTGTTCATGGAGGAATTAGATATGGAATAAATTTAACAAATCAGAATGAAAAAGATTTACTCTGGATAAGAGATGAATTTTATATGAAAAAGAAAAGATATGAAAATTATATTATAATTCATGGACATACACCAACATTTTATATAACAGGAGAATATGAAATATATTTTCATAAAAATGAAAACAATGAAATTATCAGTATAGATATAGATACAGGATGTGTTTATGGTGGAAAATTATCAGCATTAGGGATTGATAAAAACAATAATTATAAAATAATCTCAGTGTAAATTCTAACTTTTTATTAAAAATTAATAAAACATATAATAACTAATATTTTATAATAATCTCCATTAATCAACTATTATCAATTTGCACAGAATTTTGGATAGTCCCGGACTCACACCTGTCATGAAGAGTCTTTCTATTATTGTTTGTGTTCCTTTTTTTATTTCTTCATAGAATTTCCTTACAAATCCATGCTTTGTTACGCTATCTTTGAATAAATCAAGATTAAAACTCAATAATTCATTTGCAAAATGATCGTATTCGTCTGTAAATAAACAAAATCGTATACATTTAGAAATATAATGTTAATATTAAATATCAAAAAAACTTGACATTTTGTCAAGTAAGTTTTATAATTACAATAGGAGGGAGTTTTATGAAAAATAAATTAAAGGTATATAGAGCAATGTTTGATATAACTCAAGAAGAACTAGCAAAAAAAATAGGAGTTTCACGACAAACAATTAATTATATAGAAAAAGGCAAATATTCTCCATCAGTATCATTAGCTTTAAAATTAGCATATTTTTTTAATTGTAAAGTGGAAGATTTATTTATTTTAGAAAAAGAAGATTTAAATGAAAGCACTTTAACGAAAGGAGTGAATTAAAGTGAAAAAATATTTATTTATTGTTGAAATATTATTATTATTTTTGATAACTCAATTAGTTTCAGCAAATAGTTGGTTTGGTTTATTATATTTAATAATAATAGGAATAGAGATATATAAAGATATTTTTTCAAAGAAAATTGATGAAATGGAAAGATATTTAAGATATAAAACATCTAATATTACGTTGTATATAACTATTGCAATATCTGCTTTTTTTCTATCTCTTTCAAGACAGCCTATTAAAGAAATATTTTTTTTCTATACACTTTTTCCTCTTTTATTGAAAAATATTTTGTATATTGGATATATATATGAAAGAAAAAAGGTTATAAAGAGAACAGGTTATACAATATTTCTGATTTTATTTATGTTTACAATATTATCACATGGTTTTTCTATTGAAACATTAATACAATTAATCCCATGGTTATTAGTTTTATTAATGACATGGATATCGATAAAATATAGAATATTGGGTTCAATATTATTTTTTTTCGCAGCAATTTTTTTTACTTTTTTAATCTTTAAAAGGAGATTTGATTATGTTGGAATTTTAGTATATTCATTAATAGGGATCCCTTTAATATTTTTAGGTTTTCAAACCCTAAGAAAGGAGTGAGAAAAATGAAAAAAAATATTATTATTTTTATTTTGATTCTGTCAATATTCTCCTTTTCTAACAGTTTTTCTTATACAATAGGAATAGCAGTATCGGGTGCATTATTTCCATATTTTGGTGTTTGTTATAACATGGATAGTATTCAAATTGGAGGCTCCTTAGGTTTCATACTAGAACCAGATAAAAAAAATCCAGAGCAATGGAATTATTTGTTTTCACCAGCTTTAAATGTAGACTATTTTATTACAAAAAATTTGTCTATAGGACTTAACAGCAGGGTATTGATTGTTGTTCCATATCAATATGAACAACTATATTTATCTGGAATTGGTGTAAAATATGGATTTCCATTGAATAATAATAAAATTAATTTATCTTTATCAGGAAATTTTGTACTTCCAATAAGTGCAGGAGAAAGAACATGGGAAAAAGATAGAGAGCCATATATTCCAATTCCTTTTTTACAAGGAGAATATGAATTTTGAGGCGAAGGCCTCATTTTTTATCTCACAGCATAATTTAATCATTATAGAGAAAATTTTAGACACTCTTATTAGACACTCTTATAATTTTTGTTTTAAGATATGATATAATATAATAATAAAATAAAAGTTAAAAAACTATTTTTTATAGCTGTAAATAATCGGATATATCAAAAGAAGAGTAAATATTTTATGGAGGTGAATATATGGAATTAACTGGAAGTCAGGTATTTATGTATGGAGCATTAGCGAGTTTAATAGCTGGTAGTGCTACATCACTTGGTGCATTGCCAATTTTTTTTATGAAAAAAACAATGACAGAAAAACAATTAGATATGGCTTTAGGGTTTGCAGCTGGTGTTATGCTTGCGGCGACAATGTTTTCATTAATTGTTCCAGCAATAGATTTAGGTGGAATTACTATTACAGCAATAGGTATAATAGTAGGCGCTGTAATTTTAGAATTAATGGATACATTTGCTCCTCATGAACATTTTTTAAAAGGGCATGAAGGTCCAAATATGGCGTTAGTAAAAAAAGTATGGCTTTTTGTAATTGCTATAACTTTGCATAATTTTCCAGAAGGTATGGCAGTTGGAGTTAGTTTTGGTGGTGGTACAACAGATATGATAAAAAATGGTATAGTTGTGGCAACGGCAATAGGGATTCAAAATATTCCAGAAGGCACAGCAACTGCAGTATCCTTTTTAAAAGCAGGATATACTAAGAAACAAGCTTTTTGGTATTCTGCATTTTCTGGATGGGTTGAACCAATAGGTGGAGTTGTTGGAGCAGGATTTATTGTATTAATGAGACCAGCATTGCCGTTTTTCCTTGCTCTTGCAGCGGGGGCAATGTTGTATGTTATTAGTGATGAAATTATTCCAGAAACACATTCGCATGGTTATGAAAGAGCTGCAACTTTTTCATTAATTTTCGGATTTTTATTAATGATGACACTTGATAATGCATTAGGATGATTAAAATGGTGTATTTATGGTTAATCATAAGAATAACATTACTAGGTTATGAAAGAATTGCAGGAAAAAAAATAGCAACCCATGAAGATGAAATACTTTCTTCGTGGGCTTTTTTCTTTTTTTCATTTTTGGCATTTTTCCCATTTTTTAATTATATAACTATATTGTCATTAAAATCAGCAATATTTAGTGGCACTATTTATTCATTATCATTTTTTTTATATGTTTATGCCTTAGCAAATGAAGATGCCTCTGTAATTGCACCATTATATAATATGAATGTTATATTCTTGATTATAACAACAGCTATATTTTTAAATGAAAAAATAACAATTACCAAAATATTAGGAAGTTTATTAATGCTATATGGAGTTTCTTTTTTGAAAAAAGATATAAATTTAAAAGAATCATATAAGAATATTTTTAAAAGTAAAGGGGCATTAGCTATGCTTTTTTCTTCAGGTTTAATGGCTATAGGAAGAACAATTGATGGATATTTTGTTAAAAATATAGATTCGCTGAGTTATTCTATATCAATATATTTAATTGTAAGCATATACTTTTTTATAATAACTATTATAAAGTATAAATCAATAAAACCACATATAAATATAATTAAAAGAAAATTTTCTTCGTTAATAAGTGGCGGTATATCTAATGCATATTCATATATTGCATTACTAAAGATGTTTAAATATATTGATGTTAGTATTGCAGAACCAGTTTCTATGAGCTCTGCTCTGATAACAGCATTTTTTGCTAAATATATTTTTAAAGAAAATATCACTATTCGTGTTTTTGGAACTATATTATTAATCTTAGGAGCCTTTGTAATTTACTTATAAATAAAAATTAAAGAAATATTATTGAAATGGTAGTTTTTCTATATTTTTAGAAAAAATATATAGGAGAGAGAAATGGCGAAAGAAAATTATAAAATTAAGAGTTTAGGACAGGTTTTTACACCAGAATTTATTGCAAAAAAAATGATTAATTTAATAAAAAATGGAAATAGAATATTAGAGCCATCATGTGGGGATGGAGTTTTTTTGCGTTTATTAAAAGGAAAAAATGTAGTTGGAATTGAAAAAGAAGTTGAATCTTCAAATTGTTTAAAAATGGATTTTTTTGATTATCCAATAATGGAAAAATTTGATACTATTATTGGTAATCCACCATATGTCGCTTTTAAAGATATTATACCAACAACAAAAAAGAAATTACCAATGGAATTTCTTGATAAAAGGAGTAATTTGTTTTTATATTTTATATATAAATCATTTTTACATTTAACAGATAATGGAGAAATAATTTTTATTACACCAAGAGATTTTTTTAGTTTAACCTCATCAATTAAATTAAATAATCTATTATATGAAAATGGAACAATTACTGATGTTATTGAATTTGGTGACGAAAGAATTTTTGGTTATGAGTTTTCTCCAAATGTTGTAATATGGAGATATGAAAAAAATAATTTTGATAGAAGATGCAATTATAATGGAGAAATAAAATATTTTTACAATATAGATGGGCATTATTTATTTTTAAAAAATAATAATTATACTTTACAACTAAAAGATATAGCATATGTAAAAGTTGGAGGGGTTACTGGTGCAAATAATATTTTTAACCATGAAAGTGGAAATATAGATGTAGTTTGTTCATATACGAAAAGAACAGGAAAAACAAAAAGAATGATTTATAATATAGTAAATGAGCATATAAAAAAATATAAAAAAGAATTGATAAAAAGAAAAATAAGAAAGTTTGACGAGAAAAATTGGTTTAAATGGGGCAGGGATTTTTATATTTCAAATAAACCGCGAGTATATGTAAATACCAGAACAAGAGATAAAAAACCATTTTTTATTCATAATTCTATATATTATGATGGTACTATATTGGGAATATTTCCAAAAAAAGAAATAGATATTATTAGATTTAAAGATATGCTGAATAATGTGGATTGGGAAGAGTTAGGATTTGTATGTGATGGAAGATATATGTTTAATCAAAGAAAATTAGAAAATACTATACTCCCTAAAGAATTTGAGGAATTCTTATAAAATTTGTTTTGATTTTAAAATTAAATATGATATAATTAGTATAACTAACAAAAAACAAGGGGGTATGAAAATGGAATATAGAAGACTTGGAAAAGCAGGTATCAAAGTAAGTGAATTATCTTTTGGTTCATGGTTAACATTTGGAAATCAATTAGATGTTGAAAATGTAAAAGCTTGTATGAGAGAGGCGTTTAATCATGGAGTGAATTTTTTTGATAATGCTGAAGCATATGCAAATGGACTTTCAGAATCATTAATGGGTATGGCTTTAAAAGAATACAGAAGAACAGATTTAGTTATATCAACAAAGATTTTTTGGGGAGGAAATGGTCCGAATGATAGAGGTTTATCAAGAAAACACTTACTCGAGGGAACATGGAATTCATTAAAAAGATTGCAATTAGATTATGTGGATTTGATTTTTTGTCACAGACCAGATCCAGATACACCAATTGAAGAAACAGTTTTAGCTATGGATTATATTATTAGAAATGGTTTGGCTATGTATTGGGGAACATCAGAATGGAGTGCAGAGCAAATAGAGGCAGCGTTTGAAGCAGCAGAAAAATTAAATTGTATTCCGCCGACCATGGAACAACCTCAATACAATATGTTTGTAAGAGAAAAAGTTGAAAAAGAGTTTAAACCTTTATATGAAAAATATGGTTTGGGTTTAACTACATGGAGTCCTTTAGCAAGTGGAATTTTAACAGGAAAATACAACGATGGAATCCCAGAAGATAGTAGATTAGCTAAATTCTCAAGACTGGCAGAAAATATGAAAGAAAAAGGATTATTATCTGATGAAAATATAGAAAAAGTAAGGAAATTGTCAGCAATTGCAAAAGATTTAGATGCAACAATGGCTCAATTAGCATTAGCATGGTTATTAAAAAATCAAAATGTTTCAACAGTTATAACAGGTGCAAGTAGAGTGGAACAGGTCAAAGATAATATGAAGGCAGTTGAAATAAAAGAAAAACTTTCAGATGAAATAATGGAAGAAATTGAAAAAATATTGAATAATAAACCAGAATAATTATAATTATTAAGCAGCTGAGGAATCAGCTGCTTTTTTTAATATACTTGCAAATGTTTTTTAATATTTTATAGTTGACTTAAACCAAAAAAAGAGTTATAATAAAAATGAAATCATTATAAAATTATAACAAATTTCGGAGGTGGTAAAATGGAAAATAGAATTCCATTGATAGGAGAAAAATTCCCAGAATTAGAGGTAGTAACAACTCATGGAAAAATGAAATTGCCAGAAGCATTTAAAGGTAAATGGTTTGTATTATTCAGCCATCCAGCAGATTTTACACCTGTTTGTACAACAGAGTTTGTAGGATTCCAAAAAAGATATGATGAATTTAAAAAATTAAATACTGAATTAATAGGTTTAAGTATTGATCAGGTTTTTTCTCACATCAGTTGGATTAACTGGATTAAAGAGAAATTAGGAGTTGAAATTCAATATCCAGTTATTGCGGATGACAGAGGAAAGGCTGCAGAAAGATTGGGGTTAATTCATGCATCTGCTTCACATACAGTAAGAGCAGTATTTATTGTGGATCCAGAAGGTGTTGTAAGAGCAATTATTTATTATCCACCAGAATTAGGAAGAAACTTAGATGAGATTATTAGAGCTGTTAAAGCTTTGCAATTATCTGATAAATCAAAAGCTGCAATGCCTGCAAATTGGCCAAATAATGAGTTAATAGGAGATAAAGTTATTATTCCACCAGCATCAAATGTAAAATCAGCTCAAGAAAGGTTAAAAAATTATGAAGGTTATGATTGGTGGTTTGTATTTAAGAAAATAGATGATTAATAAAAATTAAAAGCGCTTCATTGTGAAGCGCTTTTTTTTGTTAAAATAAAAATAAGATTTTGTGATATAATAATTATGAGAATTATAAGAAACTTTTTGGAGTTGGAGATGGTAAAATGGAAATAAAGAAATTTTTTGATAGTGTTATAATAACGTTATTTATTATAATTTTATCTATAGGAATATTTTTTACTTATGAGTCTTATAAAAATGAAGAAAGTGAAAAAATAAAAGATTTAAAGAAAGATATGAATATTATATCCAACAGATTGTTTGAACTAGTTGAAAATAAAAAATATATATTGGAAAATATCGATAATCTTATAAGAGAAACAGAGGATATAAAAAAAATAATAAAAACAATTTATGATTTTAATAAATTTGATTTAAAATATGCTTATTTTTCAAGTACAAAAGGGGATTTATATGTATATCCAAAAATAAATATACCGAAAAATTTCAATCCTTTAAATAAAGATTGGTATAAATTGGCTTTAAATAACAAAAAAGTTATAATCAGCCATTCATATGAAACTCCTGAGCAAAAAAAAATAGTTTTTACTTTATCAAAAGTTATAAAAAAAGAGGGAAAAGTTATTGGTGTAGTTGGATTGGATCTGAATAGTGAAAAAATAAATGAAATGTTAAAATCCACAGTACAAGGCAAGTATTATAATTTTTATATTATAAAGAAAAGTAATAGAGAATTATTATTTAATAATACTATGGATAAAAATGAAATAAAAAAAATAGAAATAAAAAAAGAGTTTGATGTTGTGAAATATGATGATAATATATATGCATATAGCGAAATTATACCAGATATTTATATTATTTCTCAGTTTAATATTGATATATTAAAAACAAATGTAATAAAAAGAATGAGTATATTTGTTTTGATATCGATTTTAATTATAGTTATTTTTAGATATGTGTATTATAATTTTTTAATAAAAAATGTAATAAAACCAATATTAGTAATTTCAGAATCAATGAATAATTTTTCTTTAAATATAAAAGAAAAGAAAGTACCATATTTTTCAAATAAATATAAAATTAAAGAAATAAATTTGATTTCTGAAAGTTATGAAAAGTTAATAGGAACAATGATAGCCTCTTTTATGAATTTTGAATTATTAACAGATGAGATAAAAAAGGTATATAATAGATTAAAAAATGTAAATGAGATGTTTTATGAAATAATAAAATTAATAACGATGTTAGATAATGAAGACTTGATGATGGAAGAGTATTTTGAGTCTGTATTAAATTATGTCATTAATCATATAGAAGAAGCAAAATATGGTAGTATATCGATTATAAAAAATGGAAAATGGCAATATATTGCGGCAATAGGGCATAATATTGAAATATTAAAAAATTTAGAAATAGAAATGAATATAGATTTAAAAGGAAATAGAGATACTGTAAATGTTCTTAGTTTTGATGAGATATTTAATTATGATAAAGATATTTTGAATAAAGATGTTGTTGATAAATTAGAATTAGCAACAAAAAAATTCAAATATGCACTAATCTATATAACAGATTTAGAAGGGTGTTCTTTAGTTATATCAGTGGAAACAATACATGAAAAAGGCTTTTCAAAAGACAGTCAGGAAATTTTTAAAGCTTATGTTAATTTAGCTAAAATATTTTTATATAAAAAGTTCGAACTTACTAAAATTGAAAATATATATTTTAATTTTGCAGAAAAATTAGCTTCAATAGCTGAAGGGCATGATGATATTACAGGTAAACATATATATAGAGTTGGAGAAATTTCGGCATTTTTAGCAGAAAAAATGGGATATGATGAAACTTTTGTTGAAAAAATTAGAAAATTTTCCCCTTTACATGATATAGGTAAAATATATGTTCCTTATGAAATTTTAAATAAAAAAGGGAAATTAACAGATGAAGAATTTGAAATAATGAAAAAGCATACATTACATGCAAAAGATTTATTTGCAGATGATAGATACTTTGATATGGCTTTAAATATATCTCTATATCATCATGAAAATTGTGATGGTAGTGGATATCCATATGGATTAAAATGCGAACAAATTCCTATTGAAGCGGCAATTGTAAAAATAGCAGATATATATGATGCATTAAGGGCAAAAAGACCATATAAAGAAAGTCTTTCTCATGAAAAATGTGTTGAAATAATAATTAAAGGAGATAATAGAACAAATCCTGCACATTTTCACAAGGAAATTTTAGAAATATTTAAAAATTATCATAATGAATTAGATAAAATATGGAATGAAATAAATAACAGTGGAGGTGAAAATAGTGGAATTAAAAATTGAAACTGTTGATATTAAATTTCCTTCTGATTGTAATGTTATAATTGGTCAATCGCATTTTATAAAAACTGTAGAGGATATTTATGAAACAATTGTGACAACAGTTCCTGGAATGAAATTTGGAGTTGCTTTTAATGAAGCAAGTGGGCCAAGATTGGTAAGATTTGATGGGAATGATAATGAATTAATAAATATAGCAATAGAAAATGCAAAAAATGTTGGAGCAGGTCATTTTTTCATTTTAATAATAAGGAATGGATATCCAATAAATATTCTTCCTCGATTGAAACAGATTCAAGAGATAGTAAATATTTTTGCAGCAACAGCTAATCCTTTGCAAGTTTTAGTTGCAGAAAGTGATTTAGGAAGAGGTGTTATTGGAGTTGTTGATGGACAACCACCATTAGGAGTTGAAGGAGAAGAAGATAAAAAGAAAAGATATGAATTTTTAAGAAATATAACAGGGTATAAAAGATAAAACCGGGCAAATCCGGTTTTATCTTTTATATTTTTTATAAAAAAATGCCTGGATTTTAATCCAGGTTGTTCTGGTCGGGGAGACCGGAGTCGAACCGGCGACCTTCAAATCCCGAATTTGACACGCTACCATCTGCGCTACTCCCCGAACTAAAAAATATTATATCATAAAAAAATAAATTATGGTATAATTTAAATGAATAAGATAAAATTTTTTTAGACAATGATATTTTGGGGGTGATTATATGAAAAAATTGTTAGTTTATACATGGATTGAAACGTGGAAAAGATTATTTGGTGATGAAAGAATTGATGAAGTTTTAAGCAATAATAATATTGATCCAAAAGAAAAAGGGTCACTTTTAGAGGATTTTGATGAAAATTTATTGGAAAAAATAATAAAAGAGATTGCTGAAAAAAGTAATATTAGAAGGTCAGAAATGATGAGAAAAACAGGGAAAGAAAATATTAAAACATTCCATAAATGGTATCCGTTATTTTTCAAAAAACCATCAGCTCTTGCATTTTTGGCAGCTATGGATACTATTCATATGTTATTAACGAGAAGATTGGGAATTTTGCCCCCAAGAATTATATTTCAGCCAATAACTTCTACACAAGCATATTTAACATATAAATCTAAAAGAGAGTTTTCTGATTATTTTTTGGGTTTAATTGAAGGTGTAGGAGAGCATTTCAATGAAAAAATAGATATTGATATTGTCGATACCGGAAAAGAGGGAGACTTAAATTATTTAAGAGTCAAATTAACAGCAGAAAAAGCTTATGTGAAAATAGAAAAAATGAATGTATTTAAAATTCTTTCATTAGGAATATTTAAATCATTAAAAAGTGTATATTTAGTTATTATGCCATTATTGGTAATATTAATTTCTTGGTTATCTTTTACATATATTCCTAATAACCTTATAGCATCAGTTACAACAGGTATTGTATTTTTCATTTTATCCTATATAGGAATATTGGATTATATCAAAGGACATAAAATTATTCTTGATATATTAGAAAATTATAAAAATAAAAATTTTGACTATCCTGTGAAACTTAAAGGAATTAAAGAAATACAGGAAATAACAGATTCAACTTATGAATTAACTGATGAATTTAGAAAAATTTTGCTCGGTGTTACAGGAGATGTACAAGAAATAGAAGGAGCAGTAAGTACAGTTAATGAGTCTGCGCATAATTTAAAAGATTTAATAGATACAATGCAAGATTTAGCACAACAAGTTGCAGATACATCAATTCAAATTAGTAATGATACAGAAAATGTTTCAGAAGCTGTAAATTCAAATGTTCAAACATTATCTGAAATAGTTGATAAAGAAGGTGAAATGGTAGAATCCTTAAATAATGCAGTAGAGGAAATATTGAAATCTTCTAAAAATGTTGAAAAATCATCAGTAGGAATTTTAGAAATGAGCAATAGATTTAAAGAATTAGTAAACCTTGGAGATAAATTGCAAAAAGAAGCAGAACAAATTAAAGAAATAGCTTCTACAGTAATGAGTATAGCAGAACAAACTAATTTACTAGCATTAAATGCGGCAATAGAAGCAGCAAGAGCTGGTGAAAGTGGGAAGGGATTTGCAGTTGTTGCAGATGAAATAAGAAAATTGGCAGAAGAATCAAAAGAATCAGCAAATAATATATCAGAGTTTTTAGGAACAGTAACTAAAGGAATTAATGAATTAACAGAAAAATTAACAAGTGAATTTGAAGAAATGAAAAATCAGTCAGAAACTTTAAATAAAAGTTCTTTAGAAAATAAAAAATCCAGTGAAGAAATTTCACAAATTGCAGCAGAAATAAGTGATTTAATTGTAAAATTAGAAAATGAAGAGAAAATGTTAGAAAACACAACTCAAAACATAGAAAGTTTATTAGCTATTTCTGAAGAAAGTGCAGCAACAGCAGAAGAAATAAGTGCATCTATACAAAACTTCTTAATTAACACAAAAGAAATTCTTACAGAAGTAGAAAAGATTGGTGGATATATAAATATTTTATATGACAACTTTGAAGGAATAAATATTTAAAAGGGGATGGAAAAATGGAGAATAAATATTTAGTTTATCAATTAGCATCATATCTTGGTACACCTTCATTTTATAACATAATTGGCGAATTAATAAAAAAAGAGACAAATAGTGAAAAAATAGTTATAGTTAGATCAGAAAAAAATAAGTGGATAATTTTAGATTCTAAAGGGTATAATCCCAAAAAGTTAGATTTTGATACTCTTGAAGAGCTAATGATAGAATTAGAAGATGTAAATATACTTAAATTTCCATTTAACACCTATTTATTATTTGACGGTAGCTTTGAAGATAAAATGTTAATTAGAATTTTAAATATGGTATTTGATAAAGAGGAAGAAATATATGAAAAATATAGACTTGAAATGGTTGTTGATAGGCTATCTTACCAATTGTCCGGTATAGAAAGTATTGTTAAATTGTTGTCAAAAAAAATGGATGAAAAAGACTTTATGGATACATTATTAGGAAGTATATCAGAAATATTCTTTTCAACAGTAGGATTATATTCTCAGGATAAGAAATTATTGAAAAAATTTGGAAAATTAAGTTTGCCAGATGAAATAGAATTATTTGAAGGAATGAATGAAGGATTAATAAACGGAAAAAGTTATAATATTTTTAATTTTACAGATGAGGAAAAAGCTTATTATGAAGTTTTTAACATTAAATATATTACACCGTATTCAAAAAATGGTGAACTAAAATATATTCTAGTTATTTCCAGAGATACTGTAATTGAAAAAGAAGAATCAGATGTTTTTGAAACTGTACAAAAAATAACAAGATTTTTCTTTGAAGAGAATGCAATATAAACATAATATAAAAAAGCATTAAAAATTTATAGAAAGAGAATAAATCATAAAATAAAAAGGGCTTTAAAGCCCTTTTTATTTTATGATCTTGGTTGTACAACAAATTTAATAGCTGTTCTTTCTTCACTTTCAATTTTAACATCAACAAATGCTGGAATACATACTAAATCAACACCACTTGGTGCAACATAACCTCTTGCAATAGCAATAGCTTTAACAGCTTGGTTAACTGCACCAGCACCAATAGCCTGAATTTCAGCTTTCCCCTTTTCCCTAATAATTGCAGCTAATGCGCCAGCGATAGCGATAGGTTTTGAATTTGCAGCAACTTTCAATACTTCTACCTCTGCCATAAATCTTACCTCCCTTTTTTTACTACTATTTCTACATGTATTAGTGGAATTGGCGCACCTGGAGGGATTTGAACCCCCAACCTGCGGATCCGAAGTCCGACGC
Organism: Marinitoga hydrogenitolerans DSM 16785; assembly: GCF_900129175.1. NCBI lineage: Bacteria > Thermotogati > Thermotogota > Thermotogae > Petrotogales > Petrotogaceae > Marinitoga > Marinitoga hydrogenitolerans. Next base: position 51,128 of record NZ_FQUI01000007.1, on the reverse strand, counting down.
TCTATCCAATTGAGCTACAGGTGCGTCTCAAAATATATTATACTGTAAAATTGCAATTTAATCAAGAGGGTAGAAGAATTTTCCTAATAAAAAAAGAAAATTATAAAAAAGTAATAAAGTTTTTAAGATAATTTTGATATAATAAATGTGGGTGATAATATGATAAAGGTTCTTTTAATTTCAGATATTCATATTCCAACAAGAAGTAGATATGAATATTTAGAGAAAATAAATTATTCCAATTACGACTATATTTTAGCAACTGGAGATTTTGTTGAAGAAGATGTAATTTTTTATTTTAAAGCACAAAAACCTATTTTCTACGGTGTTTTTGGAAATGTTGATTATTATGATGTAAAATACACTTTACCAGAAAAAAGAATAATAAAATTAGGCAATTATAATATTGGAATGATACATGGCCATCAGGCAGGTTGGGGTGATCCAACGAAGTTAATTAAAAGATTTCAAAATATAGATATTTTAGTATATGGTCATTCTCATAGAAAAGACGATAAAAATATAAATGGTATTCGATGTATTAATCCAGGAGCATTTTGTGAAGGAAGTTATGCAGAATTAGAGATAAGGGGTGATGAAATATTATTAATGTGGATGCAAGTTTAAACTTAAAAATTGAACAAATAAAGACAGAAATAAAAAACATTGTGAAAGACGAAATATTATATGTAGCTTTTTCTGGTGGTATGGATAGTACAGTGGCAGCTTTTTTGGCAAAAGAAGCTTTAGGTCCAGAAAAGGTAAAACTTGTAAATGTATTATTTGGCCCATTTACATATTCAAAAAGTGTAGAATCCGTTTTAAAAACAGCAGAAGAATTAGGGCTTGAAATAGAATTTGCAGACAAACATAAAGCGCAGCATAAAATTATGATCCACGGTCCAAATTGTAATCAATGTACAAAACAATTAAAAATGTCAGGAGTAAAGGATATAGCAAAAAATAATCTAGTAGCAACAGGAGCTAATCAGTCTGATTCATGGGGAAAAACATGCATAAAGGTTATGAACAATCTATATTCACCTATTATAGGATTAACCAAAGAAGAATTAAGAGCGATAGTTAAAAAATATAATTTAAATATAAGAAGAGTAGGTGAAAATGCTCACAGAGAGGGCTGCAAACTAAAGCATTTATTAAAATTATTGGTAAATATGGATTATCATGGAAGAGCTGTTTCATTTGCAAATGAGATAATTCACGATATTTTAGATAGATATGAATATAAACGAGAAATAGCAAATGTAAAAATAATAGGACCTTTATCAAAAAATATAGCTTTAATAAATATAAAGCCACATCCTCCAAAAGAGATATATGATGAAATTGTTGAAATATTAAAAGATGAAAAGAGTATAGATGAGGTTTATATTATAAATAAACCAATAGAGCTAACTATTAGTGCAAATCCTGGAATATTTGGAAATGAAGAATCGAGATATTGGATAGAAAAAGGAAGATTACAACCAGAATTTGCTGCACCTATAAAAGTAATATGGAAAAAATCAAGAAATGAAAGATTGTCAACTTTTCATGCTGTAGATTTTCAGTTTATAGAGGAGTGATATTTTGAATTATTTATTGCCAATTATTTCAGGGGTGTTGACAGGACTGGCAATGCCAGGAAATCTTTTTTCATTTTTAATTTGGTTTTCAGTAGCTCCATTTTTATATTCATTTTCAAAATCTAAAGGAACCTTTGAAAGATTATTTAAAGTTTTTCTTTATTCATATTCTTTAATGTTTTCCACATTATGGTGGGAAATACCTGTATTATCAAAAAACATACCAGAGGTAATAAATTCATTTCCAGGATATATAGGATTTTTTTCATTTTTATTGATGATATTAATATTAACCCTACCATATTATATAATCTGGTTTTTAGGGGAATTATATTTTAGAAAATCAAGAGTAATAAATTTTAAATCCATAACATTATTTTCTGTTTTTTCATATGCTGCAGCAGAGGTGTTAAAACAATTTGGTGATTTTGCTTTTACTGGTGGGAATCTTTCAGATGCATTATATTTGCATACAGGTTTTTTACAAATTCTACCATTTACAGGGACAATAGGTTTAACAATATTAATTCTTTTAGTTAATTCCTTTATTGCGTTTGTTCGTGAAAGAGAAAGATTAAAATATGCTATTATTATAATAGGATCATTATATGTAATAAATTTTGCAATTTCAGAAAAACTACCATTAATAAAAATGAATGAAAATGCTGTAAAAATAAGTGTTTTTCAGACAAATGTTCCACAGGAAGTAAAATATTCAGATAATATGTGGAATTCATATGTTGAAATATCAAATTATTTGCAGGAAAATAATGATAAAACAGATTTGTTAATTTTACCAGAAGCAATATTTATAAAAGATATTAGAGAATCAGAAATATTTAGAATAATTCAAGAAGCTGTAAAAATATCGAATAAAAATTGGATAATAGGATTTCCAATATATAATTCAGAGAAAAAAGAGTTTTATAATAGTGCATTATATCTAAATAAAAGTGGAGAAATAGAAAATATATATAACAAAATAAAATTGATGCCATTTGCGGAATTTTTGCCATATGAAAATATATTTAGAATATTTTCTTTCTTTAAGTTAGTTAATTATTATACACCAGGTAGTGATTATTCGGTTTTAAATTTAAAAGATAAAAAATTTAGTGTTCAAATATGTTTTGAAACATATTTTCCTGAAGTATCGAGAAATTTTGTAAAAAATGGGGCGCAGTTCTTAATTGCAATATCAAATGATGGCTGGTTTAGTCATAAAACAGCATTACTTCAACATTTTTCAAAAAGTGTTTTAAGAGCAGCAGAAAATAGAAGAACATTTATTCAGGTTTCTAACACTGGAATCACAGGTATAGTAGATAAATATGGAAGAATAGTTGAAACATTACCTATAAAAACATATTCGAGTGCAAATTTCAATGTTCCAATTGAAAGTAAAGAAACATTTTATACAAAATATGCAAATATTATAATTATTATAATATTAATATTAGCTATGCTCTTTAGTTTGATTTAGATATTTTTTTAATATTAGAAATGAGACAAAAAAAGGAGGGGTGGATATGAAAATAAAGTGGTTTGGACATTCTTGTTTTGGGATTGAGTATTTGAATATAAAGATATTAACTGATCCGTTTGATGAAACTGTTGGTTATCCTTTACCAGATTATAGTCCAGATATAATAACTGAGAGTCACCAACATTTTGATCACAATGCACATCATTTGATTAGAGGTAAATATATATTAATAAACACACCAGGAAAACATTTATCAAAAGGTGTAAAAATTACAGGATTAAAAACATATCATGATAAGTCTTATGGTCATGAAAGAGGAGAAAATATTATTTTTAAAATGAAATTTTCAGATGGATTAACCTTAGCTCATTGTGGAGATTTAGGCGATATACCAGATGAAAAAGTTTTAAATGAATTAAAAGACATAGATATATTAATGATTCCTGTTGGAGGATATTATACTATAGATGCAAATGAAGCAAAAGATATTGTTAACAAAGTAAAACCAAAATTAATTATTCCAATGCATTTTAAAACAAAATATATAAATTTTCCAATTAGTTCAGTAGAAAATTTTTTAAATTTGATGATGAGTTCAGTTACAAATGCTGGAAAAGACTATGTATTAAGCAAAGAACAATTAAATGCAACAGAATCGAAAATATTATTGTTTGACCTTTGAGGTGAGAAATGAAAAAAATATTATATTTATTACTAATAATATTATTACTATTGGCTTCTTGTATAACTCAAAATGATAATTCAGAAAAATCTGTAATATCTTTTTATTTAACAGATGCACCAGATGAAAATATATCAAAAGCAGAAATAAATATAAAAGAAATAAATTTATCTTCAGATGCTACAAAAATAATTTTACTTAGAAACGAAAATATAAATTTTTTAACATTATCAGGAACATTACTAATAATGAAAAGAATTGAAGTAATAGATGAAAATCTATTAAAAAATTCAAAAATAAACATTACTTTGGATTCTACAATAGATATTGGAAGTAAAAAAATTACTATAACTTCAACAGAAATAACCTTAAAATTAGATACATCAGAATTTTATCCTGGTAGAGATTATAATGTAATAGTCGATCTTGATTTAGGAACATCGTTAAGTGGAGACACAAATTTTACACCTAATTTTAGATTATGGATGATAGCTGATTCAAACGCCGATTATAAAAATGTATCAGGATATGTTTTCGATGATATTCAAAGTCAAACACCAAAGCCTCATAGAACTGTTTTAATAACCGATACAAATTATTCTACAATACTTTATTCAACGCTTTCTAATTCAAATGGAGAATATAGGTTTAATAAAATAAAATTGGATTTAACAAAAAATTATAAAATAGCTGTAGCTTATTCAGGTATAAATATAGATAGCAATTCTTTAGATTTTTCTTCTTATATAATTACAGATAGTGCAACAACTTTAGATACTAATAAAGAGGAAATAAATTTATATATAGGAGAAGGACAATAAAAAACATTGTTGCAAGGGGGAATGCAAGTGAAAACATTAAAGAACGTAATAGAAAAAGCAAAAACTGTTAGCAAAAAAAGGGTAGTAGTTGTTGGTGCTGAAGATAAAGAAGCATTAAAAGCAGTATCCGCAGCATATGATGAAGGTTTTATTGAACCAGTTTTAGTGGGAAAAAAAGAAGTTATAGAAGAAAATTTAAAAGAATTAGGAAGAGAATTCGATATTATAGATACACGAACCGAAGAAGCAGCAGCAGAACAGGGTGTAAGATTGGTTTCATCAGGTGCTGCAGATATTGTGATGAAGGGTTTAATAAAAACATCAAAACTTTTGAAAGCAGTTTTGAATAAAGAGTGGGGATTAAGAACAGGAAGTGTATTAAGTCATGTAGCCTTGATAGAAACAGCAGCATTGGATTCATTAAAAATAGTAACAGATGGAGGAATGATAATAAAGCCAACATTGGATCAAAAAGTGGCAATAATTAAAAATGCAGTAGAATTATCACATTCTATGGGAATAGAGAACCCAAAAGTGGCATTATTAGCTGCAGTAGAAGTTGTAAATCCTGATATGCCAGAAACTCTTGAAGCAGCAATAATTACTCAAATGAATAAAAGAGGACAAATAAAAGACTGTACAATAGACGGACCTTTGGCATTGGATAATGCTTTAAGCGAAATGGCAGCAAAAATAAAAAAGATAAATAGTGAAGTAGCTGGTCATGCTGATATTTTAGTAGTACCAGATATTCATGCGGGTAATGTTTTAGGAAAATCAGCAGTATATCTTGCAAATGGAAAAATTGCCGGGTTAGTTTTAGGTGCAAAAGCTCCAATAGTTATTGTTTCAAGGGCAGATACAGCTGAATCAAAATTAGCTTCATTAGCTTTAGCAGTATTAAAAGCAGAAAAATAAAAAAAGATTAAACTCCTCTGATTTTTCAGGGGAGTTTTTATTATGTTATAATAGAAATATCAGAGATAAAAATAAAAAAGGGATGTGAGAGCATAAAAAAAACATTAGTAATATTAGCGATACTGTTAAGTATTAACATTTTTTCAAAAACACTATTAGTCCTTGGTGGTGGGGGAGCAGCAGGTGCTTATGAAATAGGTGTTTTAAAATATATGGTAGAGAATAATATTGAAGTAGAGGGTGTTTATGGAGTTTCGGTAGGCGCATTAAATGGTGCTGGATATGTTATGGGAAAATTGAGCGAAATTGAAAAACTCTGGAAAAATATTGATGATAAAGACATTTTTGACCTTGATACAAAAAATCATCATTATAAATTAAAACCATTTATTTTTGACCCTTCACCATTGTATAATTTTTTAAATGAAATTATATCGGAGGAATTAATTTTAAATTCCAAATACGATTATGGAATATTAACCTTTAATATAACTGACTTTAAACCAGTCTTTATTCGAAAAGAAGAAATGAAAGGAAAAATGGTTGATTATATATTCGCAAGTGCAAGTTATCCTTTATTTGGTGCAATAGAGATAGATGGAAAAAAATATACAGATGGCGGTGTTTTCTCAAACACATATCCAGCATTTTTAGCAGATAAATATGGTTATAATAAAGTAATTGCTGTTTTTCCTGTAATAGATACACCAACAGATTTTATATTATATGCCATATTAAAAACAAAAAAAAATATATTGATAATAAGACCCTCAGACTCTGTTCCATTTCCACTTAATTTTTCTCCAAATTATTCAGAAATTTTAATAGAAATGGGATATGAAGATGCAAAAGTTATTTCCAGCTTTTTTTAATATCTTCTACTAATTTTCTTGCAGTAGGAGTAGCAGCTATTCCTCCATTACCTGTTTCTCGTAAATCTTCATGCATCATTTTTCCTACTCTATACATTGCATCAACAACCTCATCAAAAGGAATTACACTTTCAATGCCAGATAATGCCATTTCTGATGTGGATATAGCAATATTAGCGGCTGATGCGTTTCTTTTAACACAAGGTACCTCTACAAATCCACCAACTGGATCGCAAACAAGCCCCATTAATGATTTTAATGCTAATGAAGCAGCATGACCACATTTTTCGGCATCTTTGGAAAAATAATAGGTTAATGCTGCAGAAGCCATTGCAGTAGCTGTCCCTATCTCAGCCTGACATCCGCCAGCTGCACCAGATATTGTAGCTTTTTTAGCTATTATATTTCCAATAGCTCCTGCAATTATAAAAGCAGAAAGGAGTTCTTCAAAATTTGCATTATAAACCTTTTTTAAAGCATATAATATAGCTGGGACAATTCCACAAGCACCTGCAGTAGGGCAAGCAACAATTCTACCCATGGATGCGTTATTTTCTGCTGTTGAAAGAGCAGTGATTGTTGCTACATAATTGAATTCGCTTAGCATTTTTGGTGTGTGTTTAAGGAACTTTTCAGCATTATTACCTGTTAGTCCGGTTAAACTTTCGTGTTTTTTTCCATAATTTTGATCCGCTTCAGTAAGCATGACTTCTACTAATTTTCTCATATTATTTTTTATAATAACAGGATCCATCCCAGTTTCAATCATTTCTTCAGTCAAAATTATTTCATCAAAAGGTATTTTTGTTTCTTTCCACATTTCTAATATATGATTAAATTTCATCTTTATCACTTCCAACATAAAAATATTTTATTACACATTCTAATTTTTCTAATTCATTTAAATTAATGGGTTTTTCATCTAATTCCAAAATAGTTAAAGATTTCCCTTCTATAATATTTGTTCTTTTTAAATACAGATTGGCAACGTTGACATGTATTATTTTTAGAATATTTTCCAAAGCTCCTTTTATATCTTTATTAACGATTATTAATGTATTATAATCTCCTGAGAGATCACAATCAACACCGTTTATTTTGGTTATTTTTATTGCGCCACCGCCAACAGATGCTCCCTGTATTTCATTTATTTTTTTATCTTTAAACATTCTTATTAGAACAGTGTTAGGATGAACGTCACCAAGATCAGATTCAATAAACGAATATTTTAAATTTTGTTTTTTTGCAAGGTTATAGGCATTTTTTATTTCATAATCATATTCCCGTAATCCTAAAATACCAGCAATTAAGGCTCTATCTGTTCCGTGACCCAAATATGTTTTTGCAAAAGAACCATGTAGATAATATTCAACCTTTTCGGGTTTTTCACCAAACAATTTATAAGCGAATCTTGCAATCTTTAATGCACCGAGTGTGTGTGAACTAGATGGACCAACCATTACAGGACCAACAACATCTAACATAGACATAATAAGATCACCTCAATATATGTTTTACTAATTATATCATATTAATTTTAAATAATTATTAGATAATGAAGTTAGAGAAATAAAGATGTAATTATAAAAAAGTTGCAATCTTTATAAAAAAAATATATAATATAGATGATAACAAATATTTATTTTTTGTAAAGAAGTGATATTTATGGAATTTTATTCTGAAATACCATTTAAAACAATTGAAGAGAATTTATTAACATTATTTGATGATATATTATTAAAAACAAATTCGTATTCTGGGTCTATGTTTGTTTTTAATCATAATAAAAAAGTTATTTTTAAAAGCTTAAAAAATATCAATATTCATATAGAATCTTTGGATATTGGAATAATAGATAAGTGGGCTTTAAAAAATAAAAATCTTATTCATTTGTCAGATATAAAAAAAATATCAGGATTAAAAGATCACCTAAAAAGAGGTATTAAAGACGCAATAATATTTCCAATATATCTTAATGGAGAGTTGTTGAGTATTATTAATTTAAATAAAAAAGATTCTTTTTATGAGACTAAAGAGATTGAAATACTAAAAAATCATAAAAAATTGTTGATGTCAACCATATCAAATATATTTTATATAAAAAAGATAGCGTCTCAAAAAACTTTTTTTGAAAATCAAACTAAATTAATAAGTTTAATACTAAATATTTTTGAAAAAACAAAAACCCAGGAAAGATTTATAGAACATTTAATTGAAAATCTGAGAAAAGAATTTCATATTGATATTTATATTAAAAGAACGAAAGAAAAGGGAAAATATTCGATAAAAGTAAATGATGAATATTATAATATAGAAATAAAATATACAGATGAATTAAATGTTTTAGATTTTTTTGAAGAAAAAAGACAGGTAGATATAACAGAATATATTAATATACTTATGTTCGTAGAAAAACTATTAAGGTTAAAGAAATTAGAAGAAATAGATAAAAAGATAGAAAAGATTTTAAAAGAGTCCAGAGAAGATTTAATGCTTAGGTTTACATCCTGGAAAGTCTTCCAAGAAATAAACAGTGCTCTTTCTAGCATATACTTATCCCTTTATACAATTGATGATAATTGCAAAAATGAACTTTCCGAAATTATTCCTTCACTTGATAGAATAAAAAATTCCATTACTGCATATAAAAAAGAATTTATAAAAACAGAGATCTCTAAGATCTCATTAAGTAAATTTATGAAAGAAATAATTGATAAATTAAGAATTTTAAATTTTAAAATGGAAAAAAATGTTAAGGAAGATATAGAATTATATATAGATAAAAAAATTTTTGAAAACACATTGATATCTTTTATTGTTGAAATTTTTAAAATACTACATTTTCAAAAATATACAGAAGAAATAATAATTAAAATATATAAAAAAGATGAGAGATGTGGCGTTATAGAAATTTTTTTAAAAAATATAATAATTCAAGAAAAAGATATTGATATTAATATTATCAAACAAACTCTGGATAATTTTCATATGAAATTAAAAATTGAAAATACAAAAAATACGATATTTAAAATTTTTATACCTATAAAATAATTTGGGGTGAAACCATGAGAAAAATAATGATTTTTTTTATTATAATATTTTCTATTTCAATATTTGGAACTACATTGAAAGTTGGAATATACAACACACCACCCTTTTTTTATACAGAAAATGGAAATTTTCATTATATATTTAAAGGTTTTGTAGTAGATTTATTAAGAGAAATTGCAAAACAAGAAAAATGGAATATTGAATTTATATATGGAACAAAAGCAGAATTAGAAAATAAACTAGATAACAATGAAATAGATTTATTACCAAAGTTTTTTATTGAGATGTTTGTTAATGAAAAAGATGAAAAAACAAAATTGAAAAACGGTTTGTTTCTTACATATATGGGAGTATTACATAAAAAAGATATTGAAATCAGTAAAACAAAAAATAAGATATTTGTGTTAAAAAAAGGAGATTTTTTAACAGATTTTTATGAGGTATTTAGTGAACTGGGTAAAATTATAGAAGTGAATACATTAGAAGAAAAAATAGATAAATTAAAAAAAGATGAGACAAATTTTGCGATAATTCCACCAAAAGATATGGAAAAATTATTACATAATCTTTTTGGGTTTAGAATGGAAGTGTTTCCTATAAGACTGTTAATTCAAAATAGCAATAATTTAAATCAAGGAATATTAGATAAAATTGATGATTATCTTACTGAATATAAAAATGATAAAAATTCAATATATTATAAATTATTGGATGAATATATTTATGGAGTAACAATGAAAATCCCAAAATGGCTATATTATCTATTTATGCTATTTATGGTAATTTTTATCGCAGTATTTTTTACAGCGGCTATTTATAAAATGAGATATGAAAAATCTTTGATAAAATTAAAAAAACATAATGATGAGTTGAATTTGCAAAATAAAATAACAGAAGATTTATTGAAAATGAATAAAAGATTATTTATAAAATTTTCTAAAATAGTAAGCATCATATCAGAGTTTTCAGAAAGTAAATATACAATACAACAGTTTAGTAAAAGAATATTAAGTGAAATCTTAGAGATAATTCCGGAGGCTGACTATGGTAGCGTAATGTTAAAAAATAAAAATAAAGTATTTTTTCTTAGTGCAGTGGGACATAATTTAGAAATGTTAAGAAAAATTCATATGGTAAGTGATAATTTTAAAGAAGGTATTAATTCAAAAATAGTTATAGCTGACAACATTTTGGATAAATATGATGGAATTAATAAAGAGATATTAGAAAATGCATCAAAGCAAATTAAAAAATCCGCCATATATAGTGTTAAGATAAAAGATGATTTTTACATAAATATATGTATTGATAAAAAAGATGAAAATGATTTTTCTAAAGAATCTTTAGAAATATTGGAAATATTAGGAAACTTAAGCAGTATTTATTTTAAGAATAGAATTTTTTTAGCTTTGTCTATTAATGAAAAGAAAAAGGCAGAAAAAGCTGGTAATATAAAAACAGAGTTTCTTGCAAATATGAGTCATGATATAAGAACACCATTAAATGGAATAATAGGAATGATATATATACTTAAAAATACAAAAGTAAATGACTTACAAAAAAAATATTTAGATATGTTAAACAATAGTGCCAAACTTTTATCAAGCCTTGTTAATGATATTTTAGATTTATCAAAATTGGAATCAAATGAAATATATTTTGAAGAAATATATTTTGATATTGAAAAAGAAATAGCGGAGATAATAGATACAAATGCATATATTGCATATAATAAAGGTCTTGAATTAAATTTTTATGTGGATGAAAATATTCCAAAAGTTTTAAAAGGAGATACAACCAAATTAAAGCAAATTTTAAATAATTTAGTAAATAATGCCATAAAGTTTACAGAAAAAGGAGAAGTGTATTTAAAGGTAACTACTCAAAAAAAGAATATGGATTTAAACGATATAATAATTAATTTTGAAGTAATTGATACAGGAATTGGGATCAGAAATGAAAATATAAAAAAAATTTTTCAGCCATTTGTGCAGGAAAAATCTAAAACATCACGTCTTTATGGAGGAACAGGATTAGGATTAAGCATTGTATATAAATTGGTGAAATTAATGAATGGAGAAATTGAAGTAATGTCTGTTCCAAATATAGGAACAACATTTTTAGTCAAATTACCATTCAAAATTGAAAGTAGAGAATCTTTTGAAATTGATGAAATTATAAAATTTTCGGAAAAGAACGTATTAATTGTGGATGATAACAAAACAAATAGGTTTATAATAAGAAAATATATTGAAAGTTTGAGTATGAAATGTGTTGAAGCCAGAAATGGTATAGAGGCATTAAAAAAATTAAAGTTAAAAAGATACGATATATTATTGACTGATAGACAAATGCCGGAAATGACAGGTTTGGAACTTGCGGAGGAAATGAATAAAGATAAAGATTTAAAAAAAGTAAAGAAAATATTATTATCATCTATTTTAAATAAAGATGGAGATATTGAAATAGAAATAAAGTATTATAAATTTGATGCTATTATAGGAAAGCCTGTAAAAAGAAATGATTTAATAAATAGTATTATATCTATTTTTAAACCTGAAATTATAAAACAAAAAAATGATGAAGAGAAGATTAAAATATCCAATGAAATAAAAATATTGTATGTGGATGATGATGAAATAAATAGAGAAGTTGGAAGAATAATAATAGAATCATTAGGACCTACAGTTATTACAGTTGAAAATGGTGAAGAAGCAATTGAAATGATAAAAAATAATTATTTCGATATAGTTTTTATGGATATACAAATGCCAGTGATGAATGGATATGAAGCAACAAAAAAAATAAGGGAATTTAATAAAAGTATCCCTATAATAGCTATGACAGCTCATTTAATACTCCAATATAAAGAAGAAGCAATAAAAAGTGGGATGAATGATTTTATAACAAAACCAATAGAAATAGAGAGACTTTTACAAATAATAAAAAAATATTGCAAAAGTTTAAATAAAAAGTTTATTGAAAACCAAGATGAAAGAATTTTTCTCCAAAATACTCATTTTGATAAAGAAGAATTTATGAAAAGAGTATTAAATAAAAGAGACTTGGCTTTGAAAATTTTAGAAAAATATATAGATGACACAGAAAAAAATATAAAAAAGTTAAAAATTGCGTTGGATAAAGATGAAGAGGAAAATATTAAATTTTATGCACATACAATAAAAGGCTCATCGAGAAATGTTTCAGCGAATAAATTGGCAAAAATAGCAGAAAAAATTGAAATAAACCAGAATAAAAAAAATACAGAAAAAAATTTTGAAGAGCTGTTAGGAGAATTTGAAATTTTAAAAGAAATTATAGAAAAATTTTTAAAGGATGGAGGGATAAAAAACGGAAAAAATTTTAATAGTTGATGATGATTCAACCACATGTTTGATAATATCAGAATATATAAGAGAATTAAATTACGAACCTATTATTGCATCAAATGGAAAGGAAGCCTTGAAAATATTGAAAAAAGAAGCTGTATCCGTAATACTTATGGATATATATATGCCTGTTATGGGAGGTTTTGAGACTATAAAAAAAATAAGAGATATGAATATACCAACACCTATAATTATTCTTACAACGGCGACAAATGAAAGCGATTTAAAACAAGCAGCAAAAAATGGAGCAGATGACTTTTTAATAAAGCCAGTTAATTTTGATGAATTAAAAATAAGGTTGAATACAATTTTAAAAGTAAAAATATTTTACGAAAATAAAAATCAATTTTTCGCATCTCTATTAAATGAAAATATTGTGGCACTTGAAAATCTTGAGAATTTATATAAAAAAAATCAAAATTTGGTTTTTGAACTTCTTGAAAAAATGTATCTTGTGTCTGAATTCAGAGATGATGAAACATATGAGCATACAAAAAGAGTGGGGAGTCTTTCAAAATTAATAGCACAAGCGATGAATTTAGATAGTAATTTAATAAATGAGATTTATTTTGCAGCACCATTACATGATATAGGAAAAATAGGTATTCGAGATAATATATTATTAAAACCAGGAAAGTTAACAATAGAAGAATATGAAGTGATGAAAGATCATGCAGCAATAGGATATAAAATTCTATCAAAATCCGAATCATCTATATTAAAACTAGCAGCATCAATTGCAATAACTCATCATGAAAGATGGGATGGAAGTGGTTATCCAAGAGGATTAAAACGTAATGAGATACCAATAGAAGGGTTGATAGTAGGAGTTGTAGATAGTTTTGATGCAATAGTTTCCAAAAGAATATATAAAGATAAAAGAGAATTAAAAGAAGGTTTTGATGAAATAAAAAGGCTTAGTGGAATAATGTATTCACCAAAAGTAGTTGAAACATTATTTAAAATAAAAGATAAAATAAAAACATTTTACGAAGGGGGAAAGTTAAATTGAAGTGGAAGATAATGATAGTTGATGATGAATTTACATCAAGGGAGTTTTTAAAGGAATATATTTTAAATATAGTTAATGACGTTGAGATTTTTCAAGCAGAAAATGCAGATAATGGATTAAAAATGTTAAATGAGAGGAAAGCTATACATATAATTTTTCTTGATATAATGATGCCGGGCATGGATTCATTTGAATTTTTGAATAAGATTAAAGAACTTAATCCATTGATACAGGTGATTATAGTTACAGCTCATAATAATTATGATAATATAATAAAAGCTATAAAGAATGGAGCTGATGATTATATTATTAAACCATTTTCAATTGATGATGTTAAAGATGTTTTAGAATATAGCATTAGAAAATTGCATAGATGGAAACATGTGTTGAATAACACATTATAGTAAAAAACTTAAGGGGGAAAAGTTATGATTGAAAAAATTAAAAACTTTATTAAAGATAACATTGATAAATATGAATATAATGGTGCTATGATAGGAATTAGCGGTGGAATAGATTCAGCAGTTGTTGGAAAATTATGTGTAGATACCCTTGGAAAAGAAAGAGTTAAAGGTTTAATTTTGCCTGAAAGAGATTCGTCTCCAGAGACATTAAATGATGCAAAATTAGTATGTGAATTTTTAAATATAGAATATAAAATAGTTAATATATCTCCAATATTAAGGAAGATGGGTGTGTATAGATTAGAACCGCCTACATTCTTCATTCCAAGAAAAATACAAGAAAATTATGTCAAAAAAGAATTTGAAAAAAGACGTTATATAAATGATTTAATGAATAAAGGAGATGAAAAATTTTTAAAAGGTCTTGCATATTATAGATCAAAACATAGAGTTAGAATGATTTTATTATATTTTTATGCAGAACAATTAAATTATGCAGTAATTGGTACAACAAATAAATCAGAATTAAAAACAGGATTTTATGTAAAATATGGCGATGATTCAGTTGATATAGAACCTATTATGCATTTATATAAAACACAGGTTTTTGAAATAGCAAAAGAATTAAGAATACCAGAAAAAATAATATATAAATCACCATCACCAGATTTAGTTCCTGGAATTACAGATGAATATGCTATGGGAATAAGTTATGCAGATTTGGATAGAATTTTGATTAAATTAGAAAATAAAGAAGATTTATCAGATGAGAATGATGAAATGGTAAAAAAAGTAAAGAAAATTTTAGATGCAGCAAAATATAGAGAAATAAAAAATCTTCATTTAAGATAAAGTTTGTTAGTTGGAAAAAAACTAACAGAAAACCTATAAAGGTTTTCTGTTAGAATGAGTTTTTGAATGCGTTTCTCCATCTTTCAATTTTTGCAAAGGAACATTTTAATATTTCTTCAATTTCTTTTGTTGAAAAAGGTTTTAGTATATAATCATCAGCACCTGATTCAATAGCTTCAAGCACCCTTTCCATTGTGGAATTTCCAGTAATCATTATTACATGTATTAATGAATTTAAAGCCTTTACTTTTTTTAAAAATTCAAAAGCATCTAATCCAGGCATAACAATGTCTAGTAAAACAACATGATATTGATCTTCGTTTATTTTTTTTAATGCAATATCGGCATTTTCAGCAGTTTCAATTTTTGTATGTTCGAAATTCATTTCTATATAATCTTTTAAAACATCCCTTATTCCAGGTTCATCATCAACAATTAAAACTTTCCAAGCCATAATCACTCCTCCTTTATTTTAGGTATTTTTAAAATGAAGGTTGTGCCTTTACCTAAAGTGCTATCGACATTTATTTCAATATTATGTTTCATGCAAATATTATATACAAAAAATAATCCGTAACCCATACCTCTTTTTGATTTTGTTGTAAAGAAAGGTTCAAATATTCTATTTATATTTTCTTCTGAAATACCTATACCATTATCTTCAATAATAAGGTTATAAAAAGTAGGAAATTCATTTAAGGATATATTTATAATTCCATTTTTTTCAGTTTCTTGTATAGCTTCAATAGCATTTTCTATTAAATTCGAAAATACAATCATCAATTCCTGGCGATTTCCAATAATATAATGTGGTTTCCATGAATCGACATATAAATTTATTTGAATTTTTTGATTAGCTTTATAACGCATAAATTTAACAACATCTTTTAGTATATCTATTAAATTTAATTTTATTTGTATTTCATCACCTTTAACAAGACTTTTAAATAATTTTGTTATTTCAATAATTCTATATAAATTATCAGAAATTATTTTAAGGTCTTTTTGATATTTTTCATCAATCTTTGCAGAAAGCATTTCTGTTTCCATTAATATAATTGATAATGGATTATTTATTTCATGAAACATACCAACGATTAAATTATTTGCAATACTCAAATAATCAAAACTCTTTTTTTGAGAGTATATGTTTTTAAACATTATTTCTAATGCTTGGGAATGAATATCTATAATCTTTATAATAAAATTTTTAATGTTTATAGGAATATCTTCTGTTATATCATAATAAAATTTAGTATCAAATATTTCAAAATAATGCTTATATTTTTTTTCTTCAGAATAGTTAGAAATTAGATTATATTCAATTAGAAGATTAATAAAGTTTTCTATAACTTCCTTTTTATTAAGAGATTTTAATGAATAATAAAGGTTAGGAATCTTTATTGTAAAATTGATTAAAGAATAAAGCATAGATATTTTTTTATTAAAAGAGCTTTCTGCAATAATTTCTTTGTTTTTCGGTGTTAATTCAACAATGAAAAGATCGTTAATAGGATGAATATTTATGGTGAAGAAATAGTTTGATTTTAATATTTTTTTGTTTTTTCTTTCAATACTAAAAAATAGACCACGTTCTTTTAAAATATTTTTGATTATATTAATAAAATTTTTGTTTAGTAGTTCAAAGAAATTTTTATTATCAAAAAAATTTTTAAAAGATAAATTACTCTTTATGATTTCTCCATTTTCATTAATAACAGCTATTGGAATTAAAATGTAGTCAATATCAATATACATTTCTGTCACCTTCATTAAAGGCGAATAATAAATAACCAGTAATATCTGTTTCCTTCACTTCAAATTTGATTTTTATCGCATTTACCGTTAACGATTTAATTTCTGAGGATTTAAGCAATATAGGAATAGCGAATTTAACCTCATTATGACCACTGGTTAAAACACTTATAACATTTCCGCAAATTATATTGCCAATTTCTAAAAAAGAATCTAAAACATCTTCTGCTTCAATGGTGTCAATTTGTGAGTAGTGTTCTACTAAAGCCAGAAATTTTAAAAATTCGTCTGAAAGCATGGTGAAATAAAAGTCCCATTTTTTTTCTTTACTTATTGCCGTTTGATATAAGGTATAAGATTTATTATTTATAATATTATTTAGTTTCGATATTAGTAATTTATCGAATTCCATAATAATATCCATACCAGTTAAATTTCTTAAAACTGTTTCCGATTTTTTAATTCCTATAATTATTTTTTTTCTTTCCATAATTCATACATCCTTTTTAATAATTTGATTTGTTCCTTATTTGCAGGTTTTTCTAAAAATAAATTTATATCTTTTGAGAGTCTTTTCTTTACAATATTTTGAACATTAGAAGAATATACAACTTTAAAAATATCGATATTTTCTTTTTTTAAATCTTCAATTATCTCAAAACCAGAAATCACAGGCATAGTTAAATCAATAATAATCATATCATATTTTTTAAATTTAGCTTTATGTTCTTTGTATTTATCAGGCTTTATTGATATAATTTCGGTATTTTCAAAATGTGATTCCAATAAAACCCTTAGCATTTTTAAAGAAAGATTAGAATCATCAATATGGAGTATTTTCATATTTTCACCTTCATTTGATAATTGTTTTGTGATATAATTTTAATATATACTAATATTATACTATTTTTTTAATAAAAAGCAAATATTTGATCTGGGGTGAATGTTAATGGATTTGAAAAAAATGCTTTTTTCATCTGATAAATATCAAATATTAAAAGCATTAGAAATTATTCTTAGGGATAATAAAAATGAGTATGCCAAAGAATTATTTAAATTATTAAAATATGAAAATGAAATTCTTATTCAGGAATCCATAATTTATACATTAAAACATTTGAATTTAGATAATATTTCAGATGATCTTTTTTTTGAGTTTTTAAAAGAGGAAAATTTGCTATTAAAGGAATTTGTACTTTCAATATTGAGTACATCAAAAAAGGTTAAAGTTTTAGGAAAACTATTAGAATCAGAAGACAAAGATTTTAGAAAATACGCTTTGGATGGTTTATATAGAACTAATACAAAAGAGGCTATTCCGCTAATAGCTAAATGTCTTGATGACCCAGATATAAATAATCAAATAGCGGCAGTGGAATATCTTGGATTGCTTGGCGCAGAAGATTATGCTGAAAAGATTGCTAAAAAACTATCAAATACAAAAAATTTATTTTTAATTTCAACAATATTAGAAACTCTTTCAATTATTGGAAACGAAAATACCGATAAAATTATAGAAGAAAAACTTAAAACAATATCCAATCCTTATCTGTATCTCCCCTATGCTAAATATATTTTTAAAAGAAAAAATATATTTAAAGGTATAGAGTTTTTTAAAAACTCGGAGAAAAAGGAATTAATTTTAAAAGAATTTTTGGAATTCATTTCTAAAAATTCTCGCAATATATATCTTTATACCAAATTAAGAAAAGAAATTGCAAGTATCTTATCAGCTCTTTTAAAAGAGAATATTCCTAATGAATATAAATATGATATTTTAATGATTTTAGATAATCTACTTGAAGATGAAATTATTGAAGTGATAAAAGAAAATATTAAACATTTAGAAGGAGCAGGATTAATTGCTGCAATAGAAATTATCAATGAGAAAAAGTTAATATCTTTAAAAAAAGAGATTTTAAATATGAATCTTCCAGAAGAGATGAAATATTTAATTGAAGAAACATTTGAAGATTGGGAGATGGAAGAATGATCAATGTATTAGACTTCAACCAAATAAGAGATTATATATATTCAAAGACAGGTATATATATTGAAGATAAGAGAATATATTATTTTAAAAACAGGATATTAAGAAGAATGAAAAAATTAGCAATAAATGATCTTATGCTATATTTTAATTTCTTAAAATATAGCGAATATTCTGAAATTGAATTATCAAAACTTATAAATGAAATTACAGTAAACGAAACATATTTTTTTAGAGAATTTCAGCAGTTGCAAACGTTTGCTGAATATGCCTTGAAAGATGTTTTAAGCAGAAAAAATAATAGAATAATTAAAGTTCTTTCTGCAGGATGTGCATCTGGAGAAGAACCGTATACAATATCTATAATTTTAAATGAAATGCTTGAATCGAAATATACTTTCAAAATAGATGCATTTGATATAGATAATAATATGATAAAGAAGGCTAAAATAGGTATATATAATAAATACGCAGTTAGAGATGTTCCAAAAGAATATTTAAAAAAATATTTTGAAAAAACAGATGATGGTTTGTATAAAATAAGAGAGTTCATTAAAAAAAATGTTAATATCTATAATTTAAACATGATTGAAGATACAACCTATGAAAGATTGGATAAAGATTATGACTTTATATTTTGTAGAAATGTCTTTATTTATTTTACAGATGATATTAGAAGGAAAATCATTGAAAGATTTTATTTCATGTTAAATGATGGTGGATATATATTTTTAGGGCATTCAGAATCAATAAATAGAATAACAAATGCATTTCAAATAGTTAAAGCAAATGACTTTATATTGTATAGAAAACCGTTTAAGGAGGGAGAAAACAATGCCTAAAGTATTGATAATAGATGATTCAAAAATGACAAGAAGTTATCACGCCAGTATTTTAAAATCTGCTGGGTATGAAATATATGAGGCTGAAGATGGAGCAAAAGCCTTGGATATTTTATACAGAGAAGATAAAATAGATATAATTTTGACAGATTTAAATATGCCAAATCTGGATGGATTTTCTTTAATAAAAAAAATTAGAGATGATGAATTTTATAAAAATGTTCCTATAATAATAGTTACAACACTTGATAAATCTACGGATAAAATGAAGGGATTTGAGGTAGGAGCAAACTTTTATATTGTAAAACCATCTGATCCTGAATCGCTTATTGAAAGCGTGAAACTTGCACTTGGAGATGAATAATATGAAAATGCAATTTGATAAAGATTTTATTAAAGGTGTATTGAAAGATTTTAAGGAAGAATTGAGTGAAAATATAAATTTTGCAGAAAATTCAATAATAGAATTTGAAAACAATCCAGCTCCAGAGATTATAAATTCTTTAATGAGAGCTTTCCATAGTATAAAGGGAGTATCAAGATTATTATTATCTATGGATATCCCTGAGGATTATGTAGAAAATGCTCAGAAAATAGAAAAGATATCCCATTCTCTTGAGGACTATGTACTAATGTTTGAAAAAAATCCAAAAGGTGTAAAAAATATAGATAAGATTTATGAAGGTATAGATATTTTAAAAAGTTTATTGAAATCATTTGAAAACAAAGAAAAATCAATAGATATAAAACCATTTTTAAAAAGAATAAAAAGCAAGAATAAAATTTATGAAAAAGAAGAAATTGATGGAAAATTAAAGGTTTTTTTAAATATATCTTCACAACTTTTTGAATATTTAGAAAAGGCAGAAAAATATGAAGAATCACAATTAAAAAGAATGTCATTTCCGGCAATTAATGCATTAAAACGCCTTGGAAAAGAAGATTTAACACAAAGTTTTCAGAAAATAATAGATTTTGCATTAAAAGGGGATAGAGATTCTGCAAAAAAGAATATAGATGAATTTTATAAAAAATTATTTATTAAGAATGGTATAGAAAACAAACCTGAATTGCAATATAAACCAGAATTTTCTAATACAATTAGAATTGATGTTAAAAAACTTAATAATATTATGAATTTAGTTGGTGAATTAATCACATTAAAAAATTCTTCCTCTTTTCTATTAAAAGAATTATTGGATGTTTCATCATCTTTGTATAAAGAATATAAAAAAATTTTTTCGAACTTAGAAAAAATAACCACAGATTTACAGGATCAAATAAGAAAGTTAAAAATGGTACCTATAAAAGAATTGCTTTATAAATATAAAAGGTTAATTAGAGAATTATCAAAAAATCAGAACAAAGAAATAAATTATGAAATTTCTGGAGGAGAAATAGAAATAGATAGATTAGTTTTAGAACGTTTGGTAGACCCTTTAACACATTTGATTAGAAATGCTGTTGATCATGGTATTGAAACTATTGATGAAAGGGTAAAATTAGGAAAAAATAAAGAAGGTTTAATAAAAATAAATACTTATTATGAAAGTGGTTATGTTTTAATTGAAATAATAGATGATGGAAAAGGAATTGATCCAGAAAAAATCAGGAAAAAAGCAAAAGAAAAAGGTTTTAATACAAATTTATCAGATGATGAAATAATACAATATATTTTTGAACCAGGATTTAGTACATCTGAAACAATAAATGAAATATCGGGACGTGGAGTTGGTATGGATGTTGTTAAAAATAATATTGAAGAATTAAATGGATCTATTTCTTTTGAAACAAAATTAAATCAAGGAACAAAATTTATTTTAAAAATTCCAAGTTCTCTTTCAATTATCGATGGAATAATGTTCTATTGCGGTAAGGAAAAATATATATTCCCTTTTGAGGAAATAGAACAGGTGATAAAATTAGAGAAAAACAAATTACATAATTATTCAAATACGGTATTTGCAGAATATAACAGTGAATTAATTCCAGTGTATGATCTAAAAGGGATTTTAGAGAATAAAATGTATAATTTTGAAGAAATTATACAAAGAGAATATGAATATGATTTAATGCCTATGATTATTATAAATTATAATGGAGACAATTTAGCAATATTAATAGATAAATTTATTGAGGAGAATGAATTTCTAATAAAACCTTTACCAGAATATTTGAAACAGAATTTTATTTTTGGTTCTACAATTTTAGGAAATGGAGAAGTTGTTTTAATACTTAGACCTATTGGTTTAATAATACAATAGTTAAATTAAAAATATACATTTTAAAATAAAGAGTCGAAATATTTATAAAATAATGACATGAAGGGGGAAACAATATGGAGGATAAAAAATTGCTTGTTCCAGATTCTCATAAAAAAACCGATGTTAGTCAAATAAAAAATGAAGAATTGAAAAAAAAGCGTGAAGAGGCAAGAAGAAAAGCAATAGAGAAAGCAAGGAGACAATCACATTTAAAAAGGCAGGTTGTAGCGGAAAATTTAACTTCATCTTCTGAGGAACTGTTGGCAGCAGTTGAAGAATTAAGTTCAAGTGTGGAAGAACTTTCTAAATCTATGATGCAGATTACAGCTGGGACAGAGCAAATATCAAATTCAATTCATGAAATAAGGGCAGCAATATATCAAATCAACAAAAATTCAGAGGGAATAAAAAAATCTGCTAATGATATTTTATATGAAACGGATAAATCTCAAGTTCAAATATTACAATCAATAAATAGTGTTGGAAACCTTATAAACTCTATTAATAAATCAATAGAGTTTAATAAAGAAACAAATAATAATATTGTGGATTTGAAAACAAAGTCAGAAAAGATAATTGAAATAATAAACACTGTAGTTTTAATTGCAGATCAAACGAATTTATTGTCGTTGAATGCAGCTATTGAAGCAGCAAGGGCTGAAGAATATGGTGTTGGATTTGCAGTTGTTGCAGAAGAGGTTAGAAATCTTGCAGAAATTTCTGAAATGCATGCAAAAAATATTAATATTTATGTAAATGATTTAAAAGAAAATATGGATTTTGTAATGAAAAGTGTTGAAAATTTGAATCATTTTTTTGAAAAACAGGGGCAACATGGAAAAGAAATAAGTGAAGATTTTGGAATACTAAAAATGAATTTTGATGAAATTAAAGAAAATATTTTAGAAGAAATAAATATAATAAGCACATTTGCAGATTTGTCAGAGAAGTATTTAGCTTCAGCAGAAAATGTGGTAAGCCTTTCTGAACAGGTTTCTAGAGAATCAGAAGAAATATCAATTTCTTTACAGGAAGAAGAAAGAACATTTGTAGATATTTCACATGCAACACAAAATTTAGTGGATATTTCAGAAAAAATACTTAATTCCACAGAAGATAGATCTTCAATTGAATTATTGTCAGCATCTATTGATGAATTGTTTGGAATTATTGATGAAACATACAATGGATCTGAAAATATAAAAAAGCATCTTTCTCAATTAGAAAAAATATCATCTATTTTTTCTGAAGAAATGGATAATATGAATAACCTTGTGGTTAAATTTGTTGATCTATCACATAAGTTACAGAAAATGAATAAAAAATACGAAGAATATTTAAAACATATATTTGAAAAAATAAAGGAAAATAAAAATAAGATAGATAAATTAATTGAAGGTATGAATGTAACAAATACTAAATTCTCTGATGTATATTCTAATATAAAAAAAATATCGTTTAATTTTAGGCAAATAGAAAAAACAATTTCGAAGATGGAAAAAATGTCACTTCAAATAAATATGTTGGCTGTGAATGGCTTTATTGAAGCAGCAAGGTCTGGAGAATATGGAAAAGGGTTTAATGTAGTATCTAATGACATAAGGAATTTATCCATCAATGCGGAGGAAAACCTTGAAACAATTAATGATGTTTTAGATGAAATAAATGAAAATCTAAAGACATCACAAGAGAACATTTACGAAAACCAAAAAAGAGCATATTCTGAAGCATTAGAAGCAAATTCAACAGTATATGTTTTAAAAGAAATGGAAAAATCTTTAAACGGTTTATTAGAAAAATATAGAGCAATTTCACATTCGATTTCTGAAATAGTAATTGCAATAGAGCAATCCAGAAAAGCAGTTGAACAAGCTCAAAGTGCCGTTGAAGAATCATTTGCTTCGATTGAAGAAGCATCAAAAGCTTCCAGTGAACACGAAAGAGGAATTAATGAAATGATGCATATTGTCAAAGAAATTATTGATCAATCAAATGATTTGCAATTTTAATGGGGTGTTGATATGAATTATTTGGTTTTCTCACTTAATAATCAAAATTATTGCATTTCTATGATGAAAATTAGAGAGATTATTAAAATGAAAAAAATAACGAAAATTCCACTTCTTCCTGATTATATTGAAGGGTTAATAAATTTAAGGGGGGAACTTTTGCCAATTATTAATCTAAAAAAACGTTTAGGATATAATGGTAATTATAATGAATTATCTAAAATAATAATTATAAATGGAAAAACACCATTTGGGATAATGGTTGATAAAACTAAAGGAATACTTAATGAAATAGACAGTAAAATAGAATCAGAATCAAAATATATAGATTCTGTTTTGAAAAAAAATAATAAGGATTATATTTTGCTGAATATAGAAAAATTAATTGAAATAAAAAAAACAAATATAACTAAAATAGAATTAAATAAAAAAACCAAGAGGAAAATTCAGAAAGAAAATCTAAAAAAGGTTATGGTGTTCGAATTAAATAATGAAAAATATGGATTTATAATTAATGATATTCAAGAAATAATAAAATATATTATTCCAAATAAAGTTCCTAAAATACCTAAATATGTTAAAGGAATAATAACAGTAAGAGATGAAGTTTTACCTGTAGTGGATTTAAATATGTTTTTGTATAATAAGAAAACGTTTATTTCGGAATATACAAAACTTATTATTATTAACGTTGATGGCGTAAAGGTAGCATTGATTGTTGATAACACTTATTTCCTTATATCAACACCTGAGATAAAAAAAATTCCATTAACAATAAAAGAAAATAAAAATCTAAAAGGTTTTTTAAAATATAAAAATATGTCGGTAATGATTTTAGATCCAAAATTTATTATAAATAATAATATAAGGGTATTAAATAAAAAAAGTAAATGCACAAAGAAAGAAGAAACTATAAAAAAAGAAAAATATATATTATTTGAACTTGATAATGAAAAATATGCTATTGAAATGAATTCTATAATAGAAATAAATAAATTAGGTAAAATTACCAGAATTCCTAATTCTGCAGATTATGTTAGAGGATTTATGAATTTAAGAGGGGAAATTTTTCCAATTATAGATTTAAAAAAAAGGTTTAAATGGGGAAAAGTTACAGATATCACAGATTTTTCAAGAGTTATAATAGTATCAATTGATAACCAAAAGTTAGGCTTTCTTACTAATCAGGTTAATGAAATTGTTCAAATGAACAAGATAGAATTTGAATCTAACAATAAATTTGTTATGGGAGCAGGAGATTATAAAGGAGATGTTGTTCTTATTCTCGATTTAAAAAAGATTTTTAATAAAAATGAGTTAATGAACTTGAATAAAAAGATTCAAAATATTACGAAGAAAAATGAAGAAGAAACAAATGAAAAATTATCGAATTCAAAAGTAGTAAAAAATAATAAAAGTATTGAAATGAAAAATAATAAGTTAAAAAAATCGAGGTGATTTTTATATCTATTAAAGTATTAATTGCTGATGATTCACCTTTAACAAGGAAAATTTTAAAAACTCTGGTTGAATCAGATGAAAGATTTAAAGTTATTGGAATGGCAAGAGATGGAATTGAAGCTATAGAAAAAACAAATGAATTAAATCCAGATGTTATATTAATGGACATAAAAATGCCCAATATGGACGGGCTAACCGCATTGCAATATATTTTAGAGAAAAAAAATATACCAGTTATAGTTATATCTTCTCTTGGAGAAAGACATTCTATTATAGCTTATGAAGCTTTAGAATTAGGTGCATTTGATTATATTGAAAAGCCTGATGATTTATATTATTTAAAAGACGAGTTAATAAAAAAAATGTATGCGGCATATTTATTTTCTCTTTCAGAAAAAGCAAAGAAAAAATTTTTTGCTGAAAAAGAGATATCTATTGAATCAAAAGAAAAAAAAGAAATTGTTACAGCAGTAGATGCAGATTATTATGCAGTGGCTATAGGAATTTCTACAGG
Organism: Marinitoga hydrogenitolerans DSM 16785; assembly: GCF_900129175.1. Lineage (NCBI taxonomy): Bacteria > Thermotogati > Thermotogota > Thermotogae > Petrotogales > Petrotogaceae > Marinitoga > Marinitoga hydrogenitolerans. The sequence goes on along the minus strand of NZ_FQUI01000007.1, from coordinate 25,220 downwards.
TGGTCCAAGAACAATATATGATGTATTACCAAAATTACCGGCAAATTTAAATGCAGCAGTATTTTTAGTACAACATATACCAGCGCAATTTACTAAAACTTATGCAGAAAGATTAGATATGAATTGTGAATTAAAGGTTGTTGAAGCAGAAGAAAATATGAAAATTAAACCTGGTTATGTATATGTAGGTCGAGGTGGTTATCATTTAAAGGTAAGAAAAGATATAGATGGAATAAAAATATTACTTTCAAAAACTCCAAATCATTTGTTTATCCCATCTGCTGATATTATGATGGAATCCGTATTAGAAGTTTATGGTAATAAAACAGTTGGTGTTTTAATGACCGGTATGGGAAATGATGGCGCAAATGCGATGGTGAAAATAAAAAAGGCTGGGGGTTATACTATTGCAGAGTCGGAAGAAACGGCTGTAGTTTTTGGTATGCCAGCAGAAGCTATTAGATTAGGAGGAACACATAAAGTATTACCTTCATATAATATAGCAAAAGAAATAATAATGAAGGTTGGGCTAAGGAATGAACTATGAAAAAAAATATGAAGAATTAAGAATGCTTAAAGAGGAACTTGAAGATGCTTATGAGCAACTTGAATATTCGTATAAGGAGTTAGAAGAACTAAATAATAGATTTGTTAAAGTTGTAGATTTAATCTCTAATATATCTATAGATGTTTCTATGGAAAAATACTTTAATAAAATATTATCAGTTTTTGTGGAATTGTTGCCAGAAGTTAAGTATGGTTGTATATTAAAAAAAGAAGACGACGTTTTTAGATTTATTTCAATTTTTGGTCACAGTAAAAAACTCTATTATAATATTGCAATTTTAAAGGAAAAAATAGATGAAATAAAATTAATTGAAAATTTTTATTATAACAATATAAAAAACATAAATGTTATAAAGGATAAAATAATGAATGTTGAAAAAAGTCTGGTTATACCTATAAAAACATTCACTTTACACGGCTATATTATATTAGATTTAGTAAAAAATAATTTTAAACAACATCAAATTGAACTGATAAGAGTAATAAGCAATATAGCCTCCACTTTTTTTATGTCAAGAGAATTATATAATAAACAAAAGAAATATCTTAAAAATACAGCATTTGCTTTTTTAAAAGCAATTGATTATTATGATCCATATACAAAAGGGCATTCTGAAAGAGTATCTTATTATGCAACGTCTCTTGCAAAAACTATTGGAAAAGAAAATATAATAAATGATATATTTCTCGCAAGCGCTCTTCATGATATAGGAAAATTATCTATACCTCAAACAATATTGTTGAAAAAAGAGAAATTAACCAAAGAAGAATATGAAAAAATAAAGGAACATCCGATAAAAGGAGAAGAACTTGTAAATTCTTTTGAAGGATTTGAAAGAATTGGGAAAATTATTAGGCATCATCATGAAAGATGGGATGGCAAAGGATATCCAGATGGGTTAAATGGTGAAGAAATTCCATTAGAGTCGAGAATAATTACTATAGCTGATGCATTTGATGCAATAACAACAACAAGGCCGTATAGAAAAGCATTTGCTATTAATGAAGCTATAAGCGAATTAAGAAGAAGTAAAGGTAAGCAATTTGATCCATATCTAACAGAAGAATTTATTAAGTTTTTAAAGATAAACAGCTTTTTGGAGGAGGTATAATTATGGGAAAAATATTAGTAGTTGATGATGATAATGTTATTAGAAACGTATTAAAAAAATTTTTAGAACAGGCTAATTATGAAGTTGACTTGGCAGAAGGTGGAATTAAAGCTATTGAAATGATAAAGAATACAGAATATGATGTTATTTTGCTTGATATCATTATGGAAGATCTTGATGGTATAGAAGTATTAAGAAAAGCAAAAAAGTTATCTCCTTTAACAACGGTAATAATGATGACAGCATATTCAAGTCCTGATTATGTCCTTCATGCATTAACATTAGGAGCAACAGATTTTATTGAAAAACCCTTTGAACCTGAACAAATGCTTCAAATAGTAAAAGAAAATGTAAAAAGAGTAAAAAGGTGGAAGAGTTCTTTAGGCCTTTTGTGAGGTGATAAAAAGTGGGGTTTTTTTCAAATTTAACGTTTAAGGAATTTGATGAATATATAAATGATATATTTAATAGAATTGTTGATAAATTAAATGTGGACTCAGGTTCCTTAATAGTTATGAATGATAAGGAAGATATAATATTTAAAATTGAAAAAAATTTAAAGATTAATGTAGAAAATATTTCTATAGGAAATATTGATAAAATGGTATTGGAAAAAAAAGAACCTATTATTATAAATGATGAAGATTTAGAAAACTTTAATATTTCTAAAAAAAAGAAAGATATTATATCATCTATAATTTTTCCGCTATATTTTAAAGATAAATTAATTGGCATAATAAATTTAAATAGAGAAAAAGAAAAATTTGTAGAAAAAGATTTAAAATACCTTTTTAAAGAAAGAAAATATTTATTACCTTCTATATATAACATTATATTATTAGAAGAAATGCATAAAGAAAAAGAGAGATTTAAAAATTATGTATATGTAATGGAATTAATTGTAGAAACGTACTCGAAAACAGAAAATGTTATAGACTTCATGAATGAAATTACGTTAAAACTCGAAAAAAAATATGACGTAAAAATAAAATTTGTTGAACACAGATTACCCAAGAAAAAAGGGTTAATAAAAATAAGAGATAAATACTTTGAGATTAAGTATTATTATGAATATGATGAAGAAATAGTAGAGAAGATAAAACAGTTTTTTGAAAAGATTTTATTAATCAAACATGCCGAGGAATTAAATAAAATTTTAGATAATTATTCAGATCTTGCTAAGGAAACACTTTTAATGAATTTTGTATCCTGGGATTTGATTCAGGAGATAAATAGTGCGTTAACCTCTTTAAATTTAATTACTTTCTTTTTTGAGGAACAATATCCTGATGCTGCAGATGAGATAAAAAAATTAATTAATAGAATAAAAAATGCAGTGTCTTCATATAAATCAAGATTTTATAATATAGAAAGTATTGAATTAATTGATTTGAAAAGGTTACTAAAAGAAATAGAGAAAAAATTAGTTTTTTTGGATCCAGATATAAAGTTTAATATTAATACATATATTGATGCATTTATATATGGTTCAAAGAAAATACTTTTAAATGCTGTTTTAAATATTATTGTTTCTGTTTTGAAATATGCCAAGTTTAATGAATATAAAATATTTAATGTTGATTTGTGTAAAAAGGGTATGTTTTATATTTTAGAAATAAAAAGTACATTTCTTTCAATAAATTTTGTAGAATTTGAAAAGTCTATTAATATATCAAAGGTTATGTTAAATAATTACCATATCAATTTCAATTATTCGTTAAAAGAAGAGAAAGAAATCTTGTTTAAATTAGAAATACCTGCAAAAGATGATTAAATGGGGTGATTAGAATTTTTAATATAGAAATTATTAAAAGAGCTATAAATATATATTCCAGAACATTATTTCAAAATCAGGAAATATTTATAGGATTAGCTGTAAATTTAGAAGGTACAAGCTTTCTAAATATATTCACATTTGATAATTTAAACAAAGAATATTTCAACAATTCAGAAGACGTTATTTTTGCTGTTCCAAAAAAAATGTATGATGTTTTTGAAGAAAAGAGAGAATCGAATTTCAAAGTTACATTTTCCAATGAATTTTCTTTTTTAATCAATAATAGATTTGATGATTTTGTTATAAAAACAATATTATTACCAGAGAAAGGAAAAAATTATGGATTTTTTTATTTAATCTCAAAGGGTAATTTTAATATAGATAAAAAAGATATATTTCTAAGATTTATATCTGTATTTGAAAAAAATATAGATGCTATTTATTTTAATAAATATACAAAATATACTATAAATGCTTTTATTAAAAATTATCTCACTTTGCTTCAAAACCATTCTGAAGTTTTGTATGAACATACATTAAGAGTTTCAGATTTGACAGGTATTATAGGTGCATTATTAGGTTTAGATGAAGATAGTTTGTATAAATTGCAAATAGCCTCATTTATACATGACCTTGGTTATATATGGTTTTCAGAAAAAGTATTGGCTGAATATATAGAAAATGTAGATTCAAAAGAAAAAGACCCATTAATAAGTGTCCATTTAAAAAGACTTGAAGAAATGTTTTTTGGAAATGTTTTAATGAAACCATATGTTGATTTAGCTTTGAATCATCATGAAAATATGAGTGGGACGGGATATTTAAAGAAAAAAGATTTGAGTTTAGAAGATAATGTATTAATTATTGCCAATTATATAGATGGAGAAATGGTTCTTTCAGGAAAAGAAGAGACTAAAAGTATAATTGAACATATGGAAAAAAATTCTGGAAGGTTATATGATAAAAATGTTGTTAATGCAGCAATTGAAGCATTAAAAATTTATTATACAGAATTTGATAATGGTAAATTTTGGGGATTAATATTGCAATCCAGAACAATTAATTTAAGATATGAAGGATTAGGAGAAGAATTAATAGAATTAACAGGAGTTATCGAAAAGGTTATGGGTGATACATTGTATGTTAACGTAAGAACTATAGAACAAATAAATGTAGGATCTATTTTAAAAGTAAAAATTACAACAAAGGATTTTCCTTTAATTGCAAAGGCTCAAGTTATTTTAAAAAATCCATATGGTTATGTTATTAAAGTTATTGAAAAAAGAGAATCAAAAAAATCGAAATTAAAAGTTTTTTGGAGTTTTGAATTTTTAATTGGTCATAAAAACGAAATCACTCCAATTTTAAGAGAAAAATTAACTCCTGTTATGTGGAATGTATTAAAATCAAAAATGAAGTCAGCAAGATGTAAGGTTTTTGGTGCAGAAGGAATAATATTTACAATAGAGAATGAAAATGATATCTTTAAGCAAGATGATGTAATAATGTTATATATTGAAGAATTTGGTGAAAAATTATTTGTTCCTGCAACGTTAATATCCAAAAAGAAACTTTTGTATCACAGTCAATATGAAGCGAAATTTTTTGAATTGCCTGAAAGATTGCAGTCAGCGATATATAGAATAATATTTAGAAGACAATCATCAATAAGAACTGTTGGTGGAGTTTCTGAAATTTATAAATAAAAATAAAATCCCCTTTTTAGGGGATTTTATTTTTAGCCTTTTACTGCACCTGCTGTTAAACCAGCAACTATTTTCTTTTGGAAAATTAATACTAAAACGACCAATGGAACTGTAACTATTACAGCAGCTGCCATTAATTGACCCCATGGAAGTTCATAGAATGTTTTTCCGGAAAACATGGCGATAGCTACAGGTACAGTATATTTTTCAGGTAATTGCATAAAGGTTAATGCAAATAAGAATTCATTCCAGGCGGCAATAAAGGTTAACAAACCTGTTGTAACAAGACCAGGAGCAGATAATGGAATTATTATTCTCCATAATGTCATAAATTTTGAACAGCCATCAATTGCAGCAGATTCTTCAATAGAGATGGGAATATCTTTAAAAAAGTTATGCAATATCCATGTCGTTAAAGGTAAATTTAAAGCGATATATGGTAAAATCAATCCAGGATATGTATTTATTAATTTCATACTTCTTAATATTTGGAATAAAGCACCTAATATCGAAACCTGAGGGAACATACTAACAGCAAGAATCATAGACATTATCAATACTTTTCCAGGTATTTTCAGTCTTGCAACAGCATATCCAGCAAATGCTCCAAATATTAAAGATAATATTGTAGTTGCTCCTGCAACTATAACAGAGTTAATGATATTTTGATAAAAAGGCCTTTCTGTAAAAACTAATATATAATTTTTAAAGGTAGGGTGTTTTGGAAATAATTTAATATCTCTAGAAAATAATTCTGAATTTGGTGTTATAGAGGAGGTTATAGCATAATAAAACGGAAAAATATAAAAAATAAGCATAATAATAACCAGAATATATAAAATAACAGTGCCAATTTTCTTTTTTGTTTTATACGATTTTATTAAATCCATATTTTATTCCTCCTTTAGATCAATCAAACTTTAAGTTTAATGATCTAATGTAGATTATAGCAAAAATGCTAATCAACAAAAATATAACCACAGAAATAGCTGAGCCATATCCAAACCATGCGCCAGTAAAGGCTCTATCCATTAATATATGTCTATTATAAACAGCTAATGTTTCCACAGATTTATTCATAATATAGAAAATATCAAAAACTCTTAAAGCATCTAATGTTCTAAATATTAAAGCTACAGCTATTGTGGGTTTTAATATTGGTAAAGTTATTTTAGTGAATTGCTTCCAGCCAGAAGCACCATCAATTCTTGCGGCTTCGTAAAGTTCAGATGGTATTGTTTGGAGGCCAGCTAACAAAAGTAAAGCCATGAAAGGAGCAGTTTTCCAAACATCAACAGCTAAAATAGCAAACATAGATGGCCATTTTCCACTTAAGATAGGGGTTCCTGGAGCTAACCATCCAAGATTGTATAATATTTGTGAAATAATACCATATTGATCATTATACATCCATTTCCACATTTGTGATGAAACTGATGTGGGTATAGCCCAAGGGATTAGTATTGCAGCTCTAACAAGTCCTCTTAAAGCGAAATCGGCATTTAATATTAATGCGGTTATTAAACCTAACATAAATTCCAGTGAAACAGAAATGCCAGTAAAAATAAGAGTATTTGTTAAACTTGTCATAAACCTTGTGTCATTTAGTAATCTAATATAATTATCAAAACCAATAAACTCTTTGGGAATACCAGGTCTTAGTCCAAATGAGAAAAAACTATCCCAAAATGTTTTTAATAGAGGAAAAAATGCAGTTATGAAAATAGCTAATAATGCAGGTACAATTAACCAAAATCCAAGCCATAATTCTTTCTTTTTATATTTTATTTTAATTTTTGTGCTCAAAAGGACACCTCCTCTTAAAACTGAAGACAATCTTAAAATAAAAAATTATTTATAAAAAATTATTTATAAAATTTTAACCGGAGGAATTACCCCCCGGTTAAAACTTAAAATATTATTGTCCAGTTATCATTTTTAATTCAGATTCTAAATCATTTAAAGCTTTTTCTACGTCTTTTTTACCTATTAAGAAGCTGTGAATTTGTCTTTGAATAGCATCAGAAACTTCTGTATATAATGGGGTAATTGGTCTTGGTTCAGCATTGATGAATACATTATAAAGTTCAACCATGAAAGGAGCAGCTTCTTTTAATTTTGGATCTGAATATACAGCTTTTCTTGTTGGGTTTTGGCCAGCATTCATTGCTTTGTATAGTTGTTGATCATATGAAGTTAAGAATTTAATGAATTTTTTTGCAGCATCTTTTTCTGCATCTGATGAATAATTGTTTATAGCTAACATCCATCCACCTAACGTAGCTGAATGTCTTCCGCCTTCAATGTCACCTTTTGGTAATGGAGCAACGCCAATTTTTCCAGCAATTTTTGATTGTTTTGGGTCATTAGCTAATGACCAAACATATGGCCAATTTCTTAAAAATACTGATTCTCCGTTTTGGAAAGGTCTTCTTGTTTCTTCTTCCATATAAGTTAAAACGCCTTTAGGAGCAACACCATCGTCAATAAAACTCTTTAACATTGTCAATGCTTTTACTAATCTTGCATGATTGTCAGGATCTCCTATAATAACCTTTCCATTAGCGTCTAAGAAATCGGCACCGTAGGAATGAACAAATTCTGCAACATCACAAACTAAACCTTCATATTGAGCTAATTGAAACAACATACCATTTATTTTTTCTTTGGAAGAAATATCTGCAGCAACTGTTTTTAATTCTTCCCATGTTTGTGGAACATCATAACCATATTTCTTTAATAAATCTTTTCTATAATATAATAATCCTGCATCTGTAAACCATGGAATAGCCACTATTCTACCTTGAACGGTACCAGATTTTACTGTACCAGGTAAAAATTTATCCAATTCAAAATAATCATAATCATCGGTTAAATCAGCTACAAATGGAGCAAATTCTGCAGGCCAGATAACATCGATCATTAAAATATCTGGATCTGATGTCATAGCGCCTAAATATGTAACGTATAAATCATGTCTTGCTGTAGAACTATTTGGCATAGGCAAAAGTTGAACTTCGATGTCTGGGTAAATTTTATTGAAAGCTTTAATCTGGTTCATTAATACTTCTAATTCTCTTCCAACAGCACCAGCAGCCATAGTAATTTTCACACTCATACCAATAACAGCCATTAAAATAACTAGAGATAATACTAATAATTTTTTCATGCTAACACCCTCCCTTTCATTTGCGCAACCGTTTTCGTTAATTTGTAAAAACAAATCTGTTTCGATTATAACACATTTTTTAAATTTTAAAAAACTAACACTTAAAAAGTATGTAGTCAAAAAATGAAAAAAATTTAAGAAAAAAAACAATAATAACAAATAAATTTAGTTAATTATTAAAAATCAGCAATTACACTGAATTCTATTTTATCTTTAAATTCATCAGAAGCATTATCATAATATTTTGTATATAGCATGAATAAACCATTTGAAATAGGATAACCTATAGAAAGTTCTGCAGATGTATTTTCATCTAACAAACTTGATAATTCATCTAAGTTTTTCATAGGTTTATAATATTTTCCTACTATTATTAGTGGGAATTGTTCTGAAGGTATTTTAGCCTGCAAAGATCCATTAAGTTCAGGATTTAAAATTTCAAAATCTGTGGTTAAATCATAATTTAACCTTGCATTAGCTTTTAATAAATTTCCCAAAGTTAATTGTAATTCACCAATACCTCCAAGTCTTGTATCGGAATATGATAATAATTCATTATAATTATTTGTATCCTCTAAATTATTTTCGTAGTTGGCATTTACAAAACCAAGTTTATAATACGGCATTTGCAAAACAACAGGAAGAGCTTTAATTGTTAAAACTCCAAGGTTTAGTATTCCACCTACTCCAGCGCCATATCCTGTTAATGTTGTTGAATCAAATGTTGAGTTAATATATCCTATTTCGCCGCCAAGTTTTAGAACACCGCCACCTAAATATGCAGAAACACTACCTAATAAGTCATCTCTTAGAGGTTCAACTTCATTTTTTTTCATTGTTTTACCTGCAAGTGTTTCAATATTTATAAAACCTAATCTTGTTTTTAAAATACCATAGTATAAAAATGCAGTTTGATTATATGTAAAAGGCATAAGAGAATCTAAAGAATATGGTACATGTATTTCAATATTTGCAGCTGATGAGATTATACCGAGATCAAGAGCATTCTGGAAATTATTTGTATAGTTATACATTAACATTCCTAAACCCACAGTTTTTGGGAAAGACATGCCATATCTAAAATATAAAGGACCCACTCTTAATTTTAAAAGATTAATGGTTAACCCGCTTAAAACATCTGTTGTTTCTTCCATTCCAGGTTTTCCGTAATATAAAGGACCACCAATTTCCGTTTGATAAGCATTTAAACCGAGACCTATACCAAAATTTTGATTTTCAAAGACACCTGTTATAGAATAGGTTAAATAATCCTGACCGTTTTCTTTTACTGTATTAAAGAATGGTCTTACGTAAAATGATGAAAAGGCTGTAATCACAAATAAAAATACAAGTACAATCATAAAAGTTTTTTTCATAAAAATCCCTCCTCTAAAGATTTTAAATTTTGAGCTGCATTTTCTGGTGAAACAGAGTTAATGAAAAAACCTGATCCCCATTCGAATCCAGCAGCGTTTGTTAATCTTGGAATAATTTCCAAATGCCAATGATAATATGAATTATTGAGATTATCAAATGGAGATGTGTGAATCATATAATTAAAAGGGAAAATTCCTAACAATCTATTTAATTTTAATAGTGTATTTTTTAGAATTTTTGCAAAGTCTTTTACTAAATGAATATCTAAATTTCCAAAGTTTGAATTATGCTCTTTTTGGATTATCCACGTTTCATATGGAAATCGTGGAGCAAAAGGTTCAAAAGAAATAAAATTATTATTTTCTTCTATTATTCTGACATTTTCTTTTTTTTCTTGGTTTATAATTGAACAAAAAATACATTCTTTTTTGATATTGTAAAATGCTTTAGAGCCTTTTAGTTCTTCTTCGATGAATATTGGAATTATTGGTGTGGCTATTAACTGTGAATGAGGATGAGGTAATGATGCGCCAGCATTTGGACCATAATTTTTAAAGATTTGAACATATTTTATTTTTTTATCTTTTTTTATTTCATTAAATCTTTGAAGATATGCCCATATAATTTCTTCAACTTCGAAATCATTCATATAAGCAATGGTTGTATTATGGTTTGGAGTTTCTATGATTACTTCATGATAACCATAACCATCAATTGAAAAATACATTCCATTTTTTTTGATAATTGGTGGTTTTTCTTGGGTAACTGCAGGAAATTTATTCGGAACAACACGTAACCACCAATTTTCATCATTTGGTTTAGAATTTTGAGGTTTAAAAGCCAGAATTTCTGGTGGAGTTAAATGTTCATTTCCTTTGTCAAAGGGGCAAAAAATACTTGTTGAGGTGGTTAATTCTGCTTTTTCTATGGGCCTATTTGATCTTTCTGAAGATATAATTACCCATCTGTTTGTAATAGGATCTTTTCTATATTCTGGCATAATTGCCTCCTAAAACCTTTTTTTGGATAAAGCTCTTTTATATATATAGTGATATTCATCAGCAGATTTATTCCACGAAAAATCTTCATTCATTGCGTTAGTAATGAGTTTTTTCCAACAGTTTTTTTCTCTATTATATAGATGAATAGATTTTAAAATTTTTATTAATAAATTAGAAGAAGAGTATTCATAAAAACCAAAACCTGTTCCAGATAATGTTTCACATGAAAATTCCCTTACAGTGTCAGCTAAGCCACCAGTATATCTTACAATAGGTATTGTGCCATATCTCATGGCATACATTTGCCCTAAGCCGCATGGTTCATATTTTGAAGGCATTATAAATATATCACTTCCAGCATAAATCAATTGCGCTAAATCTTTATCAAATTTTATATTTATTGATAATTTTTTTGGATATTTATTCTGATATTTGCTTAATAAATCTTCATATCGTTTTTCACCAGTTCCGAGAATAATTATTTGGACATCTAATAAGGTTAAATAATCAAGAATTTCTGAAATTAAATCGATACCTTTTTGTTCAACAATTCTACCAATAAAGCTTAAAATAGGAACATTTTCGTTTTTTGGAAGGCCAAGCTTTTCTTGGAGATAAACTTTATTTTTGTTTTTATTTTCTAATTTGTCTTTATTAAAGTTATAAGGAATTGATTTATCTGTTTCTGGATTAAATATATTATAATCAATGCCGTTTAAAATACCATATAAATCATCATTTCTTACCTTTAATACACCATCAAGTTTATAACCATATTCTTCTGTTTGTATTTCTTCCGCATAAGTTTTACTAACTGTATTAATAATATCGCTGAAAAGGATGCCGCCCTTTAGAAAATTTATTTGTCCAAAAAATTCCAGAGCATCTATATTATATAAATAACCAGGGAGACCGGATATGTTTAAAATTTCTGGAGGAAAGATTCCTTGATATCCCAGGTTGTGTATAGTTAAAATTGTAGATGTTTTTGATAATATTGGATCATCTCGATAATTATTCTTCAAATATACGGATATTAAGGAAGTTTGCCAATCATTTATATGTATTATTTCAGTATCTGAAAGATAATTTTTTATAAAGGATAAAACGCAATCGGAAAAATATGAAGTTTGATGTTCTTTATTTGGATATTCATATATATCTTTTGTGGAAAAAAGGTTTTCGTTTTTTATAAAATATATAGGTATATCAGTATCTGGCAAATGGGATTTGTAAACAGAGAATGGGTATTTAAAGGAATGACTAATTGGATATAAATCTTCAGCGACTTTTTCTAAAGGAAGGTTATATTTTTTTATATTTTCTTCGACAACTTTATGGAAAGGCATAATAACATTGATTTTATCAACGATTTTTTTTAAAAATTTTGGTAAAGTTCCAACAACATCAGCTAATCCTCCAACTTTTGCAAACGGATCAACTTCATATGAAACCATCGTTACATTCATTTTTCCACCACCTTTTTATTACAAAATCCCATACATTAAATTATGTATGGATATTGTTGAGTATTTTATTTTTTTATTTTATATGGAGTATCATGTGTGAAAAGCACATAATCAGACTTTTCACTCCATTTTTTAACAATTTCAGCAACTTTATCAGTTCTCAAGTTTCTCATAATATCATAAAAATCAATTTTTGTCATACAAATATCTCCAGGCAAGAAAAGATTTCCCATGTTATCAGACTTGATAAATAGCGAAACATGCTCTTTAGAATGATAAGGTGTGTATATTATCTGTATTGAATTAAATAAAACATCATTATCTTTAAAAGTTTTAACACGGTTTTCCCATGAATTTATTATTTGCTGATAGGCTTGGCCAATTAATGGACCAAAGTTTCTATAATTTTTTCCTTTATAATTTTCATGAATTCTTACTGTGGCTTTTGGAAAAAAAATAGAATTATAGGCATGGTCTAAATGAACGTGAGTTAGTACAATATCTGTGATTTCGTCAGGAGATATGTCTAGATTGGATTCTATATCCTGTATTACATGAACATGACTGGGGTCTATTAATATTTTTCTTTTTTCATCTTCTAATAAAAAAACAGATGAAAATGTACCATGAACTCTTCCTGTTATAGTTAGTAATCCGCCGTCTAATATGGTCTTAAATCTCATTCTTGAACCTCCTTAAGCTTCTTCATATATACCATCATATTCGATATTATTTTCGTCCAATATAGATGATACAATATTAACGTCTTTTAAGGATAATTTTATAGATAACATTCTTCTGTTTTTGTTTATTTTACATGTGGTCATTGAGAGGATATTTAAACTATTATTACTGATAGTTTCAACTATTTTTTTTAGTTCACCAGGTTTGTCGGTTAGTGTTAAAATAACTTTTGTACCTGTTTCATTGAGAGCAGTTATATTTACCATGGCTTTAATCAATTCATGAAAACCAAATAAACCTACGGGTTTCATATCATAATCAACAACAGGTAATACTTTATAATTTGTTTCCAACATTGTTAGCAAAACGTCTTCAACTAAATCATCTTCATATAAAAAATCTTCTATTGGATCAAGCACGTCTATTAATGGGTCTTCACTATTGTATTCCATTAGGACAGCGATATCTTCACGCCGTATGGATGAAAGTAAAGTTCCGTTTTTTCTTATTATTAAAACAATTTCAACGTCTTTTTCAAAAAAAAGCTTTATAGCGTCGTCAACAGTGTTAGTTGCATGTAATGTATTAAAAGAATTTTTCATCCATAATTTTACGTACATAAAAAGCCTCCTTCACTCTTTTCTTATATTATACACCAAAAACAATAAATTTTGTGCTATAATTAAACTATATAAAAAACTCAATATTTGTTTGGGGGGGTTAAAATGAAAAAAATAGGTATTATTGTGGATTCTGGTTGTGATGTACCAAAAGAAATTTTAGAAAGATTCGACAATATAAAAGTTGTTCCATTAAGGACGATTATTAATGATAAAGAATATGATGAAGGAACATTTTCTGAGGAATATCTTTTTGAACATTTAGATGAAAAAATAGCAACTTCGTTACCTAAACCAGAAAAAATTAAAAATACAATAGAAACTATGATTGAAAAAGGATATAATAAAATTATTACTATTAATATATCAAAAAATTTAAGCGGAACATACAATCTTTTTAAAATGATTTCAGATGGAATTATGAAAGAAAATGATACAATACAAATTGTTAATATAGATTCTTTGAATATTTCTATAGGCTCAGCATTAGTGGTATATAGAGCTGCTCAATATATAGAAGAAGGAAAGGATTTTGATGAAATTATAGATTTGATAAATACAGATATAAAAAATGCGACAGTGTTTTATGTTGTGCCTACATTAAAATATCTTGCTCGAGGTGGGAGAATAGGAAAGGTTTCTGCAATGTTAGGCCAAATAATGAATATTAAACCAATAATCTCAGTTAACGACGAGGGAATATATTATACAGTTTCAAAGATTAGAGGATTTAATAAATCTATAGAAGAATTATATAATCAAATTTTAAAATTTATAAATAATCAAAATTTTATTGCTGGTGTTGTAATTAGTGGCAATAGTGATAGGCTAATAAATATGCAAAATGAGTTAATATCAAGATTAAATTCTATTAATAAATCTATAGAAGTTTTTAGAGGAAAGGTTTCAAGTACATTGTCTGCTCATACTGGCCCCGGATTAATAGGGATTGGCGTATTAAAATTAAGTGTTGGAGGTTGATTTTATGGAAAAAGTTGGTTTTATTGTTGATTCAGGTACAGACATCCCAAAAGATATTATAGAAAAATATAACATAAAAGTTGTTCCATTAAGAATAATCATTAATGGTAAAGAATATGAAGAAGGTACAATAAGTGAAGAATTTTTAATTGAACGGTTGAACGATAGTGAAGTGAAGACATCTTTACCAAATCCTGAAAAAATTGAAAAAGCAATAAAAGAGTTTATAAACAGTGGAATAAAAAAAATATTAACATTTAATATTTCAGGAAGCATGAGTGGAACATATAACCTTTTCAGACTTGTTTCTAATAAAATCAAAGAAGAATATACAGATGTTGAAATAGAGAATATAGATACATTAAACATATCTATAGGGGCAGGTTTGGTAGCTTATAGATCAATAAAGATGCTTGAAGAAGGAAAGTCTTTTGAAGAAGTTGCTTTATGGGGAAAAGAAAATGCGAAAAAATCCAAAATATTCTTTGTAATTCCAACATTACAATATTTAGCAAAAGGTGGAAGGATAGGTAAAGTATCAGCAAAAATTGGAGAATTATTGAATATTAAGCCTATTATATCAAATAGCGATGAAGGTATTTATTATACAGTAACAAAAGTAAGAGGATTAAAAAAAGCGTATAAGAGGGTTTATAATGAATTTTTAAAGTTTGTGGATAATAACAAGTATTTAGCGGCAGTTTATATAAGTGGAGCATCAAAAGAAATAGAAAAATTACAAAATGATGTTTATAAGAAAATTATGGAGTTAGAAAACACCATGGAAGTTTTTGTTGGAAAACTTTCAAGTACATTATTGGTTCACGCAGGACCGGATATGTATGGGATTGGTGCAATAATTGTTGATTAAAGCGGGGTATAGAAATTGAATAATATACCATTATATGAAAGATTAAGGCCAAAAGATTTAAATGAAGTTTTGGGAAATGAAAAATTAAAAAAGATATTAAAAAGCTGGATAAATATGAATAAGATAAAATCATTTGTTATTTATGGCCCTCCTGGTTCTGGTAAAACAACAGTTATTTCCGCTTTTTTAAATGAATTAGACAATCGAAAGTATGATATATATAAAATTTCTGGGGCATTAGAAGGTGCAAAAACATTAAAAAATATCATTTCAAATACTGAAAATCCACTATTTAAAAAACAAACGGTTTTATTTGTTGATGAGATACACAGACTAAATAAAGCGGAGCAGGATGTTTTGTTATTACACGTAGAAAAGGGAGATTTAATATTGGTGGGTTCAACTACAGAGAACCCATCATTTTCTGTTAATCCTGCATTGCTTTCAAGGATATTAACATTTGAAATTACCCCTTTATCTGAAAAAGAAATAGAAGAATTATTAAGAAGATTAAAAAATATGTATAAAGAGATAAAATTTTCAGATGATTTAAGCATTAATCTAAAAAGTTTTTTTAATTATGATGTAAGAAGAATAATCAACACAATAGAAGCACTAATTGATATGGGTATAAAAGATATAACACCACATTCATTTAAAGAAATACTGACATCTTTTGGATATTCCAAAGAAGATAAATACGATGCAATTTCCGCTTTTATAAAAAGCATCAGAGGCAGTGATCCAGATGCGGCAATTTTTTATCTATCATATATGCTTGAAAATGGTGAAGATCCTTTATATATAGCCAGAAGACTCATAATACTATCTTCTGAAGACGTAGGACTTGCTGATCCAATGGCAATAAATATAGCAGTTTCTGCATTTTTAGCAACAAAGGAAATTGGTTATCCAGAATGTGTATATCCACTTAGTGAAGCAACATTATATTTATCCGCTGCTCCAAAATCAAACTCGACAAAGGCTTATTTTGAAGCAAAAAAGTATATTAATATGAAATTTGATATACCTATGAAATTAAGGAATCCAGTTACAAAATGGATGAAAAATAAAGGTTATGGTAAAGGTTATAAATATCCTCATGATTTTAATGGATTCGTTAAAGAAACATATTTGCCAGAAATTTTAAAAGAATTTCAGTTTTATATACCAAAAAATATAGGATTTGAAGGCAAAATAAAACAAAGATTAAAAAAGTTATGGAACGGAGTTAAAGAGTATTAAATTTATTTATTCACATTTATTACCTGTAAAATCTCGATTTTGTGTTCTTCTAACACTTTGAAAATAATTTTTTTATTGTATAATAAAATGCAAATAGTATCTCCTACCTTGACTTCATAAGATGGCTTTAAAGGTTTACCATCTTTAAAAATTTTTCCAGCTTTTGCTAAATCATTTGCAATAGTGCGTCTTTTAATAATTTTATTGACTTTTAGAAATTTATCTAATCTCATATTACACCCCCATGAAATTTTTTTCATAATTGTAAATAAAAATATTATCTTAATACTTGACATGTTGCTTTAAAACAATTATAATATATTTAGCAATAATTATCAATTACAATAAATTTAATAATAAATTATGAGGTGATAGAGTTGTCTGAGCCAGTTCTTATAGTAGAAAACTTGAAAACATATTTCGACATAGCTGAGGGAACAGTTAAGGCAGTTAACGGCGTATCTTTTACTTTAAATAAAAATGAATCTCTTGGTGTTGTTGGTGAAACAGGTTCTGGGAAAAGTGTAACAATGAAAACTATAATGGGACTTATAAAAAAACCAGGGTATATTCCAGAAGGAAAGATTCTTTTTTATACAGATGAGTTCAGTAAAGATGGAAAAAAGGAATATGTAGATTTGGTTAAACTTCCATACAATCAATTTACTAGGATCAGAGGAAGACATATTGCCATGATTTTCCAGGATCCTATGACTTCTTTAAACCCTATGTATACTGTAGCAGACCAAATGATTGAAACTATAATGTATCATCAAAATGTATCAGAAATGGAAGCAAGAAAAAGGGCTATAAATCTTCTAAAGAAGGTTGGAATCCCCAATGCAGATAAAAGAATTGATGATTATCCTTTTCAATTTTCTGGGGGTCAACGACAAAGAATTGTTATAGCTATTGGTTTATCCTGTAATCCAGAATTGTTAATAGCTGATGAACCAACTACGGCATTAGATGTTACAATTCAAGCACAAATTTTAGAATTAATGAAGGATTTGCAAAATGATTTCAATACTGCTATGATATATATCACACATGATTTATCTGTTGTAGCAGAAATTGCTGATAAAGTTATGGTTATGTATGGTGGTATGCAAATGGAAATGGCTGATGTAAATACTATTTTTGAAAAACCAACACATCCATACACTAATATGTTACTTAATTGTATTCCAAGACATGATGCCAAAAAGGAAGATCTGGAACCAATTCCAGGGCAACCACCGATTATGTTAGATCCCCCATCATTGTGTCCATTTTTACCAAGATGTCCAAAAGCGACTGATAGATGTAAAAAGGAATTATCAACGTTACAAGAAGTTGAACCCGGGCATTTTGTAAGATGTTGGAATCCTATTTTGGACACAAGAACGGAGGGAGATAAATAATGCTTTTAAGAGTAAATGAATTAAAAAAATATTTTCCTATTAAACATGGATTTATAATTGAAAAAACGGTTGGTTATGTTAAAGCGGTTGATGGGGTTACCTTTTCTCTAGAAAAAGGAGAAACATATGGTCTTGTTGGAGAGTCTGGGTGTGGAAAAACAACTATTGGTAAAACGATTTTAAGACTTTATAATCAAACAGATGGTGAAATTTTTATAGATGATAAAGATACAAGTTATTTTTTTATGAAAAGAAGTGAAGCAAAAGATTATTTAAAGAGGCATTATATTGATGTTTTGAACAATGAAATAAAGAAAAAATCAGAGTCAGAATTTTTAAAAGAATTACCAGATTATAAAAAACCTTATTTTGAATTTCTTATAAAAAATGGACCAGCTAAATTTATAGATTACATGCTTTCAGATTTAAAAGGAAAAAGAATGCATTTTAGAAGAAAAGTGCAAATTGTTTTTCAGGATCCAACATCTTCTTTGAACCCAAGGATGACAGTTGGGAATATATTATCTGAACCTTTAATATTTCATGGTATAGCAAAGAATAAAAATGACGCATTCGATATTGTTAAAGAAATACTTGTAAATGTTGGGTTGAAAAAATATCATGTTGATAGATATCCTCATCAATTCTCTGGTGGTCAAAGACAGAGAATTGCTGTTGCAAGAGCAGCTATTTTAAAACCAGATTTGATTATTTTAGATGAACCAACTTCTGCTCTTGATGTATCTGTTCAGGCACAAATCATAAAGTTGTTAAAGGATTTACAGGTGGAATTAAATGCAGGATATTTATTTATCTCACATGATTTAGGAGTTGTTAGATTTATTTCTAATTATGTTGGTATAATGTATTTGGGAAGAATGGTGGAATATGGTAATTCGGATGAAATCTTTGATAATTCTAAGCATCCATATACAGAGGCTTTGTTAAATGCAGCACCTGTTCCAGATCCCAGGAAAAGAAGAGACAGAAAACAATTTATTATTAAAGGACAGGTTCCATCACCAATTAATAGACCTAAAGGTTGTTTCTTTTCACCAAGATGTAAATATGCTTTCGAACCATGTACAAAAAAATATCCATCTTATTTTGAGGTTGAGAAAAATCATTTTGTAGGTTGTTATAAATATGAACCAAAATCTTAAAATCAAGGGAGGGAGTAGCATGAAGAAGCTTTTAGTTTTATTGTTTGTTCTGGTTACAGCATTAGCTGTGTTTGCTGAAGAAGTAGATTGGGCGATTGAAGATGTAGCTGGGAAACCAGGGGGAACATTGTTTTTGAGTACAACATCTGGCCCAAAAACAATGAATCCAGCATGGGCACAAGAAACTTCATCAACAGATATTATCGGTTGGGTATTAGACACATTAGTACATTCTTCAAACAAAGGTTTAGCAGAATTACCAGGTTTAGCAAAAGAATTTTCTGCTAAGGTTACAGAAGATGGAAAGACAGTATATACATATGTTTTAAGAAAAGGGTTAAAATGGTCAGATGGTGTTCCATTAACAATTGATGATGTTATCTGGTCATTTGAAAAAATTTGGTTTGATGAAAACATGACAGCAAATGGAAATGCTGGTTATATGGATTCAAATGATGAATTGCCAGAAATCGTAAAAGTAGACGATTATACAGTTCAATTTGTTTATAATTCAAAATTCAGAAGAGGTCATGAATCAATTGGTTGGACAGAAATTTTACCAAAACACGTTTTAGAACCATATTATGAAGAAGGTAAATTTTCAGAAGCATGGTCATTGAAAGAAATGGATAAAGTTGTATCTTCAGGACCATTCATCTTAAAAGAGTATAGAGAAGGAGTTAGAGTTGTATTAGAAAAGAATCCAAATTATTATAGAAAAGATAAAAATGGAGTACAATTACCATATGTAGATCAAATTGTCTATATTATAGTTAAAGACTTAAACACAGCAAGATTGAAGTTTGAAGCTGGAGAAACAGATATATATTCACCAACAGCTGAAGAATTCCCAGAAATTAGAGCAATGGCAGAAGAAAAAGGCTGGATTGTAAGACAAGGTGGTCCAAACTTAGGTTCAAACTTTGTAACATTTAACTTTAATGCAAAGGATCCTGTAAAGAGAAAATGGTTTAGAAATGATAATTTCAGAAGAGCTATAGCTTATGCTATCGATAAACAAACATTAATTGATGTATTATATAACGGTTTAGGAGCTGCTTTATATGGACCAGTATCACCTTCATCAGGATTCTATAATCCTGCAGTTGAAGATTTAGGATTCAGATACTCTTTAGCAAGGGCTAAAAGAGAACTTAAAAAAGGTGGATTTGTATTAAAAGGTGGAAAATTATACGATGCAGATGGAAATCAGGTTAAATTTGAATTAACAACAAATGCTGGTAATAATGTTAGGGAAGAAATCGGAAATATTTTAAAAGAAAACTTATCAAAATTGGGTATTGACGTAAACTTTGCACCAATGCAATTTAATGCATTAGTTGGAAAATTAGTATCTACTGGTGATTGGGAAGCTGTTATTATAGGTTTAACAGGTAGTGTAGACCCTGCATCAGGATGGAATGTATGGAGATTAGATGGTGGATTACATTTCTGGAATTATTCACCAGAAGTTAAACCAAATATGTATGATGAAGAATTAAAAGCTGACTATTTTGTACCAGAATATGAAAAGAGAATAGATGAAATTATGAGATTGCAGGTAAGTACAGTTGATAAAGATGAATTAAGAAAATTATTTGATGAATTCCAAATGTTAGTAGCAGAACATCAAGTATTAGTATACACAGTAGCACAAAATTATTTGATTGCATATAAAAACACAGTACATATTTTCAATCCAGAGCCAAATCCTGCAGCAGGCGTTTTGTGGAAAGCTTGGAATATCTGGAAAGATCAATAATATTTAATTTTATTTTCAATTGGGAGTGGGGGAATGTGGAGTTTTCTCCACTCCCTTTCAAATTAATGTGAGGAGGTCTTTTTAATATGTTAAAATATATTCTCAGAAGAATTATAATGGCTATACCTGTTTTATTAGGTGTATCCGTAGTTTCGTTTATGATAATTCTTTTAGCCCCTGGTGATTTTTTGGATAGTTATAGGCTTAATCCTGCAGTAAGTGCGGATCAAGTAAAAACTTTAGAAAAACGATTTGGGCTTGATAAATCACCAGTTGTTCAATACTTTTTATGGTTAAGAAACATGTTGCAGGGCGAATGGGGTCAATCATTTACTTATCAAATACCTGTTTGGGATTTGATATGGAGAAGGGTTGGAGCAACTTTATTATTGAGTATTACAACATTCATTTTTACCTGGGGGATAGGTATCCCGCTGGGTATATATGCGGCTTTACATCAATATAGTATTGGTGATCAATTGGTAGCAGTTTTAGGTTTCATAGGATTGTCTATACCAAACTTTTTCTTTGCATTACTATTTTTGTTTTTTGCAGCAAGAACTGGAGGAAGGATTTTTCCAGTAGGTGGATTTATTTCGTTAGGTTATGATTCGTTTCCAACATGGAAAAAACTTTTGGATATATTTTGGCATGTTCTTGGGCCTATGATTACACTTGGGACCTCAGGGTTAGCTGGAACGATGAGAATTATGAGAGGTCAATTACTTGATGAGTTAAAACAGGATTATGTAGAGTTTGCAAGAGCAAAAGGTATGCCGGAAAATGTTGTTATTTACAAGCATGCTTTAAGAAATGCAATTAATCCTATTATAACAGCTTTGGGTTTCTCCATATCAGGTCTTTTAGGAGGGGCAGTTTTAACGGAAAATGTATTTGGATGGCCGGGTATGGGGCAATTAATAATAGAGTCTTTATTACAACAAGATATGTTTGTTATAATGGCTAACATTATGCTTGCTTCATTGTTATTGGTTATTGGTAATTTAATTGCAGATATATTGCTTGCAGCAGTTGATCCAAGAGTGCGTTTAAGATTAGGATAATGGAGGGAAAATAATGGCTGAGGAAATTAAAAATCAAGAAAATCAGGATGTATTTGAGAAACAATTTTTATCTACCCCTCAATTAGTTTGGAGAGCTTTGAAAAGACATAAATTTGGACTTATTTCAATGTGGGTTTTAATAATATTATATTTATTAGCGATATTTGCAGATTTCCTTTCCCCGATGGACTATAGGGTCCAACATATACAATATAAATATGCACCTCCAATGAAGGTTTTTTGGAAAGATGAAACAGGTAAATTTTCTGCACCACATGTTTATTTATATAAAAGAGTAAAAGATCCTGTTACTTTTCAAAGTAGGTTTAAAGAAGCAACCTATTTTTCAAATTTTAAAGTATATGATGATTTGAATTTTGATATTGAAAAAGAAACAGTTTTAGAGATTGGGAAATATAATCCTGATTTTGAATCTACAGTTACAAACTATCAATTTGTTTTAAATTATAAAACAGTTGCTGTTACTCACGATGGTAAAGAATATAAAATCGATTTAGAGACAAAAACAGAACCATTATTGACTTTTGAAGAATTAGGAATAAAAGACAAAATATTGAGTAAAAATGATGAAGGATTTATATCTGCTGAACAAGTTCCATTGTTAAGTGGAGAAGAAGTTTTACTCAGTGTTGAAAGTAGAGGGATTGCATCAACATTTTATTTTGAAGAAAATTATAAAACAAAAGCTAATCTAGCCAGATATAATTTAAAACCAAAAGATATTATAGAATTTAAGAAATACGTATCATTAGATGTTATAGAAGTTGAAACAGAAAATGATGTTTATGAATATTATCCGGAAAATTTTAAAGGAGTTAATTTTAAAAAGTTTAATATTAAATTTTTTACAAAAGGTTGGGAATATAAATGGCTAGGTTTTATCCCAGGGAATTTGCATCTATTTGGTGTTGAGAAGAGTAAATTACCATTTTTAGCAGAAGATTATTCATCAAAAGATGGAATAATTTATTTATGGGGTGCTGATAAATTTGGTAGAGATATGATAAGTAGGTTAATTTTTGGAAGTAGAGTCTCCTTAACAATAGGTTTATTAGGTATAGCAATAACATTCACAATAGGTTTAATGTTAGGTGGTACTGCAGGATATTTTGGTGGATGGATAGATGAAATATTAATGAGATTTACGGAAATATTAATGTCAATTCCAAGTTTCTATTTATTGGTATCTTTAAGTGCAATTTTACCATCTGAGTTGTCGCCTTCAGTTAAGTACATTTTGATTATTGTAATTCTTTCATTTATAGGATGGCCAGGTATGACAAGGGTTATCAGAGGAATGACGCTTGGTTTAAAAGAAACAGAATTTATACAGGCAGCTGTGGCATTAGGATATCCTTCTAGAAGGATAATCTGGAAACATTTGTTGCCAAATACAGCAACATATGTTATAGTTTCAGCAACATTATCAATACCAAGTTATATTCTCGGTGAAGCAGGTCTTAGCTTCTTAGGATTAGGTATTAGAGAACCTTCTGCAAGTTGGGGTTTAATGTTATCTCAAGCTCAGAATATTACAGCATTAACTAATTATCCATGGTTATTGTTACCAGGATTATTTATATTTATAACTGTTCTTGCATTTAATTTATTTGGTGATGCTATAAGGGATGCATTGGATCCAAGAGCATTAGGACATTAATAAATTAGAGTTATTTAATAAAAAGGCACCATTGGTGCCTTTTTATGTATGTAATAACTATTTTTTTATCTAAGCTATATATTTTATGAAAATATTAAGAAAGTTTGACTTTTTTTAAAAAAAGTGATATTATTATAATAGGGAACGTCCAAAGGAGGTGTTCGTATGGATTACAAATTATATACGAAAAACATCGAATTAACAAAAGCATTAGAAGATTATTTAGAAAAAAGAATGGAAAAAATTGACAGAGTTTTCAAGAAACATAATGATTTATTAATGGGAACAGACATCAGAGTTACAAAAGAAAGGGAGATTTTTAAAGTTGAAGTGACATCTCATTTGAAATTCAAAGGCAGCCTTTTAAAGGTAGAAGAAAGAGGAACAGATCTCTATGAGGTTATTGATAAAGTTTCAGATGCATTTGAAAGAAAATTGAAAAAATTTAAAGACAAATTACAAAATCATGATGCAGTCAATCCATTAAAAGAAATTAATACAAATATTGTTGAAGAAGAAGATATTTTTAGTAAAATAGATAAAAGAAAACGTTTTGATTTAAATATGTATTCTCTTGAAGAAGCAGTTATGCAATTGGAATTATTAGGACATGAATTTTTTGTATTTAGAAATTCTGATTCAGAAGAGGTTAATGTGATTTATAAAAGAAAAGACGGATCTTTAGGATTAATAGAATTAATAGGTTAATATAAAATAAAGCGGGGATAATTTCCCCGCTTTATGTTTTCTATATATTCAAATTTTATACATCAATATTGAAAAAATATCGTGCAATTAGACCAATACCAAATGATATAAGCATAACACTAAAACTAATTATTAGCATTTCAAAAAAATAATACTTGAATGTTTTTTCCTGAACAACAGAAACAAAAAAAGAGAAAAATACTATGACGATAATCGCATTTATAATTGTAAATGCTAAAGAAATAAGAGGGTTTGAAAAAATAAAATAAGGAATAACAAGTAAAGTTACAGTAATTATATAAGCTATACCCGTATAGATAGATGCTTTAAGAGGATTTGTTGAATTTTTATCAGCTTTTTGGGATAAGTATTCTGAAGCTGCCATAGAAAATGATGCAGCTATTCCTGTGATTAAACCAGATAATGCAACAAGTCTTGAATTTTGAAATGCAAATGTTAACCCTGCTAGAGTTCCAGTTAATTCAACTAATGCATCATTTAAACCTAAAACCGGTTCTCTTCTAAAAACAGTGGGTAAAAAAAGAAAAAATATGATATTATAGGAATGAAAGAAAAAAGGAGGAGGACCAAAATGATAAATGAATTGCCAAGATTTTTTGAAAAAATACTAAATATAAATGAACCATGGAGAATAGAAAAAATAGAACAAGATGGGAATAAAGTAAACATATATGTAAATTTCAAAAGAGGAGCGAAATTTGAAATAAACGGGAAGAGATATGGAGCCTACGATACAGTCAAAAAGACATGGAGACATTTAAATTTATTTCAATATGAAACATATATACATGCGAGAGTACCAAGGATAAAAACAGAAGATGGAATAAAAATAATAGAAG
>NZ_FQUI01000006.1 GCF_900129175.1 Marinitoga hydrogenitolerans DSM 16785 | reverse complement strand
GAGGAAAGAGTTAAATTTGATGGATATAATTCGAAAAACTATTGAATCAACTACATTTAAATTTAATGATAACAATATAAAAATAACAATAAGTATAGGTTCTACTATTTATAAAGAAGGAGAAAACATAGATAATTTTATATCAAGAGCAGATAATAATTTATATATAAAGCAAAAGAATTAGGAAGAAATAATGTGGTTTTTGAATAGCCAGAACAAAAGTTCTGGCTATAAGTATTTTTTAATATCTTCGATTTTTATATTTCCGATAAGGCTTCCGCGATTCACGCCTCCACCGCCTTTTATTTCTGAGTAATCGTTTTTAATATTGTTTATCAATTCTTTGCAATTTACAATTCCAGATGAGATTTCTAATCGATTATCTTTTTTTACTATATATAAAACTTCATTCATAGGTAAAAATTTTGGTAAATAATTTACAAAATCTTCTTCGGTTTCTAAATAAATAAACTTTATATTATTAATACTTTCTGCTTTTGAAAAAATATCTTTGGCTATTAATTCAGCATATTTTTCGTTTAATTTTTCATATTTTGATTTGTATTCTTTCATTTTATTTAGAGTTTCTTCTACTCTTAATGGAGTATCCTCAATTTTTGCCGTTAATAGATTTGAGATATTTTTTGTAATTTTTATTCTCTTATCATAATCATTTATGGCTCTGAATCCAGCTAAAAAATACAATCTTGTAAGATTTCCTTTAACTTTTTCTTTTGATATTATTTTTACTAAACCAATTTCACCAGTATTTTTTACATGAAATCCACCACATGGGTTTATATCAAAATCACCAATTTTTATTAATCTGATTTTTCCTTGAATTTTGTCACTTAAAGGTTTTCGGAATTTAAATCTTGCTATTTCATCTTTAGTAATAATTATTTCATTTACATCCAAACATTGTTGAATTATTTTATTGGATAAAATTTCTACATCTTTTTCAATGTTTTCAGGAAGATTAGGTATTTCTAAATCTATGGTGGTATATTCTTCCGCTATTCTAAAACCTACAGTATCTAAGTCAGCAATTTGTTCAAATGCTGCAGAAAGGATATGCTGAGCAGTATGTTGTTGTGCAATCATTCTTCTTCTTTTAAGATCTATTTCAGCTTCATATTTACCAGGTTTAATCTCTTTATCAATTAAATGATAAAATTTGTTATTTTTATATTCAACAAATAAAACATCAGCAGAGCCTATTTTTCCTCTATCACCTAATTGTCCGCCTTTACCATCTGGATAAAAAGGACTTGTTTCAGAAATTGCATAAATTTTATTTTTTTCTTTAATAATATCAATAATATCAATCATATGACACCTCCTATAATGTTAATTTGTTGCCATTTTCTCTAAACCATTTTTTTGATTCTTGATAATCATTACAATATATTGATACATAATCCCAAAATTCTTTTTGGTGATGCTTATATACTATATGAGCTAATTCATGAACAATAATGTAATCTAATTTTCTCATTGGAGCCATTATAATTCTAAAGTTAAAACTCAAATTATTTTTCCCAGAACAACTTCCCCAACGTGTTTTCTGATCTCTTATATACACCTTGCCATATTTTAATTTCATCAGTTTAGAATAGTACTCTAATCTTCTATTTATAATCTTTTTTGCTTCATTTTTATACCATTTTAATATCATTGTTTTTTTTAATTCTGTATTATCAAAGAATTCTTTTTTTAAAGAAATATATAGGAAACCATCCTGGATACCAATATCATAATTTCCTTCGATAGTAATTAATTTATAATTCTTTCCCAAAAATAAAAATTCTTCTCCACTTTCATATTTTCTTTTTATTAAGGGTTTCTCTTTAAATTTCATCATCTTTGAAACAATCCAAATTCTTTTATCAAAAACAAATTTTTTAATTTCAAAATCTGGTAGCCATTTTGGTGCTTTAACTAAAACCTCACCAGTTTCATCAATTATAATCGAAAGTGTTTTTCTCCTTGATTTAATTATTTTATAAACTATATCAAAATACTCAGTTTTCAACATATATTGATTATTCATAAGAACCACCTCTAATATATATTCAGTGAGAATTATAACATATTAATACTTTTTTTACAAACTCTTATTTTTCAGGCATTTTATATCAAAAAATTTTACAATAATTTGATAAAATTATAATGAATATAAATTTCGTATATTGATATGTTGAGGAGGAAGCAAAATGCTCGAATTAAAAAACATAAGTTTTAAAACTGGTACAAGAAAGATACTTGAAGATATTTCTTATAAGTTCGAAGATGGTAAAATTTATGCCGTTTTAGGAAATAATGGTGTTGGAAAATCTACATTAGCAAGAATAATAATGGGATTGAATGGATATATTGGAAAACATGGTGGTCAAATAATTTTTAACGGTAAAGATATCACAAATCTTAATATAACAGAAAGAGCAAAACTTAGAATAACAATGGCCTGGCAAGAGCCTGTAAGATACGAAGGATTAGGGGTCAGAGAATATTTAACTTTAGGTAAGAGAATAAACTTAAGTGATTCTGAATTAATAGAAATATTGAATTTAGTAGGATTAAATCCCTTTTATTTACATAGAAAAGTAGATAAAACACTATCTGGTGGAGAAAGAAAAAGAATTGAATTGGCTTCACTAATTATTTTAAAGCCTAGATTCGCAATTTTTGACGAACCAGATTCTGGTATAGATATGATGTCAAATATTATGATTGAAAGGATATTTAAAATAATAACCTCAACTGGTGGAACTGTTTTAAGTATAACACATAGAGAAGAAATAGCTGAAATTGCTGATGAAGCTTTCCTTATTTGTTCTGGAAAAATAAAAGCTGAAGGTGATCCTAAAAAAGTTTCTGAAGTTTACAAATCTACATGTGATAACTGCGCTCATATAAATGTTCCAGTTGAATTCACAGAAGACGAGGTGAAATTATGAATATAGAAAAAAACTATGCAAAAGAATTTGAAATGATTGAAAAAGCATATGAGCAAGCTGGTGGTGATATTAGCAATTTATTAAGCAAAGACATAGTATCTATAATTATAAGCGGAGATAAAATACTTGGTAAAAATACAGTTGATGGTATAACTATAAATGTTAAAAGTGCAGAAAATGGAAAAGTT
Organism: Marinitoga hydrogenitolerans DSM 16785; assembly: GCF_900129175.1. Lineage (NCBI taxonomy): Bacteria > Thermotogati > Thermotogota > Thermotogae > Petrotogales > Petrotogaceae > Marinitoga > Marinitoga hydrogenitolerans. The sequence continues at coordinate 83,891 of NZ_FQUI01000006.1, read as the reverse complement.
GAATATGAAATGATAATAGAAGACAATTTAAAACTTGATAAACCTATACACATGTGTGTTGGTTTTCTAAAAAAACAGGGAGAACAATATATAAAATCCACATATAAAATTGGTAAAAATTGTGACATAAAATTTTTATCACATTGTTCATTTCCGTTTGGTAAAATTCATCATAAAATGGAATCAGAAATGTATATTGATGAAAATTCAGTTGTATTTATGGAAGATGAACATTTTCATAATGAAAAAGATGGAATATTCTTAGAAACATATTATTATACAAAAGTTTCAAAAAACTCTGTTTTTGATAGTAGATTTAAATTAACAAAATCAAGAGCAGGAAATTTGAAAATTCATATGACTGTTGATTTAGATGAAGATGCAAAAGCGCTATTAGAATCAAAGGTCTGGGGAAAAAATGACGATAAAATTGAAATAAAAGAAATAGTAAATTTAAATGGTGAAAAATCTTCTGGAATTGCAAAAACATATGTTTTTGCTCAAGACTCAACAAATGCAGAAGTTATCAATGAAGCTTATGGTAATGCGCCATATTCAAAAGGACATATTGAATGTACAGAAATCAGTAAAGGTTCAAATGTTCATGTAAGTACCATTCCAATTTTGAGAGTAAATAATGATTTAGCAGAATTAACTCATGAAGCTTCTGTAGGAAGGGTTAATCCACAGCAATTAGAAACATTAATGGCAAAAGGACTTAATGAAGATGAAGCGACAGAACTAATAATTAAAGGTATTCTAAAATAAAAACCCGTATGGGTTTTTATTTTTATCTTTTTTTAACATAAAACTTGATAAAAATCATCTAATTTTATGTTATAATAAATACGATAAAACCACTCGCATTTGGAGGGAAAACAATGAAAATAATAATAAATGCTATTTTGGATTTTTTCAATATATTTATTTACTTAAATCAAGATCTAAATGAATATTTAAAGAAGGATCCTGCTTCAAAATATAAAATAGGTGTAATACTTTTTAATACAGCTTTTCATGGATTAGTTTTCTATAGAATTTATCATTATTTTTATAAATATAAAATCTATCCTATTTCTTATTTTTTATATATGATAAGCAAAATATTATATTCTATGGATATACATCCTGCTGCTAGGCTAGCTCCTGGTATTGTCATTGACCATGGAATAGGGATAATAATAGGATCAACAGCCACAGTTGGGAGTGGCACTTTAATATATCATCAAGTGACTCTTGGGGCAAAACATATTAAAAAAGGTAAAAGACACCCTGATATAGGAGAAAATGTGATTATAGGAACAGGCTCTAAAATATTAGGAGATATTTCAATAGGAGATAATTCTGTTGTCGCGGCTAATTCTGTTGTTTTAGAAAATATTCCATCTAATTGCCTTGTTGCTGGAATTCCAGCAAAAATAAAAACTTTTGAATATAATCAAGATAAAATTTATGAAATAAATCATAATTTTGATTTTGTTATATGAATATAAATATTAATATAAAATTGAAATTATTATAATTTTCTGATATAATAAATATGATATCAGAAAAGTTGGTGGAACAATGTCATATTTAACTTATTTGTCTTATAATTATGAAAAGATAATAAAAGAATTAATAAATCATATTCGTATAATTGGAATTGCGTTACCTTTTGCTGTTATAATCGGCATTGGAATAGGTTTCATTGTTTCTAGAAATCAAAAAATGTCTAAAATTGTATTATATATTGCAGGGATTTTGATGACAATTCCAAGTCCAGCATTATTTGGTATAATGGTTATACTTCTTGCTCCTTTCCATATGGGTTTAGGAAGACCTCCTGCTATTATTGCTTTAGTAATTTATTCACTTCTTCCAATGATTAGAAATACTTTAGTTGCAATTCATACTTTGGATAAAGGTATTATTGAATCTGCACGAGGAATGGGAATGAATGAAAGGCAAATTTTATTTAAAATAAAATTGCCACTTTCAATTCCAATTATTATGTCTGGAATAAGAAATTCTGTTGTTATGGGTGTCGGAGTTGCAACTATAGGATATTATATTGCAGCTGGAGGTTTAGGATATTTTATTTTTGTGGGGTTAAGTAGAGGAAGATATGAAATGATTATCACAGGTGTAATTTTGTTGGCAGTTTTAGGAGTTGGTCTTAATTATATTATGCTAAAATTTGAGGAATTAATCACACCAAAAGGTTTGAAAGTTAAGCTTAATTAATGGAGGACATTATGAGTATTGAATTAAAAAATGTGTCTAAAAAATATAATGATAAATTTGCAGTAAAAGATTTGAATTTAAAAATTGAAGATGGAAAAATAACAGTTTTGATAGGGCTATCTGGGTGTGGAAAAACAACCACATTAAAATTATTGAATAGATTAGTGGAAAGAAGTGAAGGAGAAATATTTTTTGATGGTGTTTCGATTGATGATATTGATAAAATTCAGTTGAGACGAGGGATAGGTTATGTAATTCAAGAAATTGGATTATTTCCTCATTATAATGTTTTCGATAATATTGTGGTAGTTCCAAAGCTTTTGGGTTGGAACAAAAGAAAGATAAAGGAAAAAGTAAAGGAACTTTTGGAACTTGTAAATTTAGATTATGATTCAGTAGTTAATAAATATCCTTTAGAATTATCAGGTGGTCAAAGGCAGAGAGTAGGTGTAGCAAGAGCATTAGCAGCAGATCCAAAAATTTTGTTGATGGACGAACCTTTTGGGGCCATAGATCCGATTAATAGAGAAATTTTACAAGATGTTTTGTTGGATATACAAAATAAATAAAAAAAAACAATTGTCTTTGTTACACATGATATAAGAGAGGCAATTAAATTAGGAGATAAAATTGCTATTTTTAATAATGGTGAATTAGTTCAATTTGGTAGTACAGTTAATATAATTAAACATCCAAAAAATGATTTTGTTAAAGAACTATTAGGTAAAAATGCTAAATTAAACTTTTTAGAATTTGTTAAAGTGGAAAAAGTTATAGATGATGATTATGCTTTAATAAGCTCTTTAGATGAAATAAATAAGTTAAAAAAGAATTGTTATATTTTATATAATAATGAATATGCAGGTTTTTTTATAAATAATAATATAAAGAAGTTAAGAAAAGAATATATTAATTATAATGATAGTGTTTTAGAAGGAATAAATATTATGTTTAAGAAAAATATTAATTATTTACCTGTTTTGAAAAATGGAAAGGTTTTAGGAGTGTTAAAATACGAATCGATTATGGAGGATTAAAATGGATTTATTTTCATATTTTATAAATAATTTTGATGTTGTTATGCAAAGAACATTAGAACATCTATTTATCTTTTTTATTTCATGGATTTTGTCAGTTGTTGTAGGAGTTTTTATAGGGATATATATTACAAGAGAGAAACGAAAAAGATATACTAATTTAGCTTTAACAATAACGGGTATAACGCAATCTATACCAAGTGTAGCAGTTATAGCTTTGATATTTTTATTTATGGGAATAGGTAAGTTAACAGCTATTATAGCATTGTTTTTATATGGTTTAGTTCCAATAGTTTTTAATACAACATCTGGAATTGTAAGTATCAGCCCGAAAATTATTGAAATTGCAAAAGGAATGGGAATGAATGAAAAAGAAATTTTATATAAAATAGAGATACCAATTGCGTTACCAGCAATTTTTTCTGGGTTAAGAAATTCAGCAATTATAAACATAGCTACAGCAACAGTTGCTTCAGTAATAGGTGGAGGCGGATTAGGAGTAATTATTTTCACGGGGTTATCCCATTATAATGCACCTATTATTTTTGCTGGTGCTTTACCTGTATCAGTTTTAGCGATAGGAATAGATATTGTGTTGGAACTTTTTGAGAAAAAGTGGGTTTCTAAAGGATTAATAAATGAATTTTAAGGGGGAATTGTTATGAAAAAAATTTTTATTGTATTGTTAGTTTTAGTTTTAAGCTTTAATTTATTTGCGGCAAAAACAATTGTTGTTGGTTCGAAGATGTTTACCGAAGGGTATGTTATCGCAAATATGATTTCATTATTGCTTAAAAATGCGGGTTTTAAGGTTGTAGAAGAATTTGGTTTAACATCATTTCCATTAAGAGCGGCAATTGAGAATGGATAAATAGATATATATTCTGAATACACAGGAACTGCATGGGCGGCGTATTTTAAACAAACGAAAAATATATATGATCCCTATGAATTATTTAATAAAGTTGCTGAAATGGATTATAAGAAAAATAAAATTATTTGGATAAATATGATACCATTTAATGATACTTATGCAATGGCTGTGAAAAGTAAATTTGCTGAAGAAAATAATATAAGAACATTATCAGATTTATCAAAGTTTGTTAATGCAGGTAATAAGGTTATTTTTGGAGTTAATCCAGAATTTTATGAACGAGCTGATGGTTTTTTTGCAATGGCTAAAGCGTATAATATGAATGTTCCTAAAAAAAATGTAAAAACGATGGAAGCAGGATTGACTTATGAAGCAGTTTCCTCGGGAAAGATAGATGTAGCAATGGTCTATTCGACAGATGCTAAGCTTTTAAAATATAAATTGACTGTATTAATAGATGATAAACGTTTTTTTCCATTGTATAATCCGGCAGTATTAGTCAGAGAAGAAGTGTTAAATAAGTATCTAGAAATAAAAGAAATATTAAAACCATTGACTTTATATTTGAATGAAAATATTATTATTAGACTTAACTATTTAGTTGATGCTATTGGAATAGAACCTGAAATAGTTGCTAAAAATTATTTAAAGGGTTTAAAATTAATTAAATAGGAGGTTTTTATGGAAGAATTTGTAGAAATTTTAGGAACATTAAATATATTTTTTTTAGGGTTTAATTTATCTTTATTTTTTGTCAGAAGAATACATAAATATTTTATAACTGAAAAACAATCAAAAATAGCAAAATTAATTTTATTTATAATGAAGATATTAAAAAAATATCATAAAATCTCCGGAATGTTATTAATTGTTATTGGAATAACGCATGGCTATTTGGCTTTAAATGGAAATTTATATTTACATACAGGATTGATTTTATGGATAGGTATAATTTTTATGTTTTTAATTTATACATTGGGTAAAATAAATATTTTTAAAAATACATGGATTAAATGGCATAGATATATAGGGATTGCTTTAATTATTTTATTAATTATTCATTTGGTTGATCCATGGCTATTATAGGAGGAGATAAAATGAAAAAGGTATTATTAGTATTGATGGTTATTTTAAGTTTAGTTGTATACGCTGAATATGTGAATATAGTAGATTTAAATTATGATGAATTTGGAGTGAAATATAAAATAATTCCTTATAATAAATTAATAGAAAATAATGGAAAAAATAGCAAAGAGTCTTTTGTTGCAATTAGCGGAATTGTGTATGATGTTACCTATGAAAAACCATGGGAAAAAGGATATCATGAAGGCTATAACGCTGGATCAGAACTAACATTTGAAATTTTAAGACTTTCACCTCATGGTGTGAGTAAATTAAAAAATATTGATCATATTGGAATTTTAGCTTTTACTTATGATGAATTAAAAAAATTCAACGGAAAAAATGGGAATAAAGCATATGTAGCAGTTAATGGAATAGTGTATGATGTATCTCACTCTAAATTGTGGAAAAACGGAGAACATAAAGGAAAACATGAGGCAGGGAATGATTTGACGTATGAAATAACAAAGTTGTCGCCACATGGGTTAAAAAAATTAGATAATGTTTTTCCAATTGGTATATTAATATATAGTTTTGATGAATTAAAAAAATTCAATGGAAAAAACGGAAATAAGGCATATGTAGCAGTTAATGGAATAGTGTATGATGTATCTCACTCTAAATTGTGGAAAAATGGAGAACATAAAGGAAAACATGAGGCAGGGAATGATTTGACGTATGAAATAACAAAGTTGTCACCACATGGATTAAAAAAATTAGATAATGTATATAAAGTTGGCTATATAGCTTTAAATAAAAATGAATTAAAAAAGTTTAACGGAAAAAATGGAAATAAAGCATATGTAGCAGTTAATGGAATAGTGTATGACGTATCACATTCTAAGCTTTGGAAAAATGGAGAACACAAAGGGCAACATGAAGCAGGAAATGATTTAACATATGAAATAACAGAGTTATCGCCACATGGATTAAAGAAATTAGATAATGTATATAAAGTAGGATTTTTATTGTATTGACAAAGTAAAATATTTAATATATAATTATTTTTGTAAGAGGAGGGGTTTTTGTGGATACAATCGAATTAATTGTTAAAGTATTATCAGAATCAAAAGAGCCGTTAAAAGCTGGAGAAATAGCAGAAAAGGCTGGGATTGATAAAAAAGAAGTAGATAAAGCAATAAAAAAATTAAAAAAAGAGGAGAAAATTGAATCTCCGAAAAGATGTTACTATACTATAAAGAAATGAGTGTAGACTGAAACCTTAAGGTTTCAGTCTATTTTTTTTGATAACTTAAATAGAAAGGAGAGAAATATATGAGAATTGCTGTAATTGGTTTTGGTGCTGCAACTGTAGGTTTTTTGAAGGAAATAGATACAACCAAAAATGAGGTAATAGTTTTTGAAATGAATAAAGACATTTTTTCATCTTCAATCAGCGGTATAAGAGCAGATGGGAAATTGTTCGTTTCTTCTGAAATGGGAGGAGATTTAGAGGAAATACTTTTTGATAAAAAACTGCAAAAAGAAATAGTGAATTATTATTCTGAATTATCTGAGACAGAACCAGAAGTTGGATCAAGAGAGAATATTGAAGAATTACAAAAAAGATTTTTCATTAATGGTTTTAAGTTAGTTGAGTCAGAATTTTTCCATATTGGTACAGATAAATTAAAAACATTTCTTAAAAATGCACATAATGAATTTATAAAAAAAGGTGTTAATTTTAAATTTAATTCTTTTGTGAAAAATATTGATGTACAAGAGAAAATATTAATTGAATATATAGATAGAGAAACTAGATCTGAGCTAAAAGATTATTTTGATAAGGTTTATGTTGCAGTAGGACGCAGTGGTTTTAAATTAATTGACACTTTAACGAAAAAATATCCCGACATAATATTATCTAACACGAAAGTGGATTTAGGTGTAAGATTTGAATTACCAGATATTGTAGTTAAAGAATTAAATGAAGCTTTATATGAATTTAAAGTTAAATTTAAGTCATCTAATGGGCAATTAGTAAGAACATTTTGTAATAATCCGTCTGGGTATGTTGTGACAGAAAAATATGTAGATTTTATAACTGTGAATGGACATGCAATACATGATCAAAAATCTACAAATACTAATTTTGCAATTTTGGTAACGCACTCTTTTACTAAACCATTTAACGACCCAAATGGTTATGGATCATATATTGCTAAGCTTTCTAATATTTTAGCTGGAGGTAATAAAGTTATACTTCAAACATATGGAGATTTTAAAAAAGGAAAAAGAACCAAAAAATTATGGAAAGTTTTTCCAACATTAAGTAATAATGAATATGTTTTAGGCGATTTGAATCTAGTATTTCCAAGTAAAACATCTATATCTTTAATAGAATTTATAGATAATTTAAATCAAATTATACCAGGTATCGCTGATGAAGAAAATCTTTTATATGGTGTTGAAGTAAAATTTTATGGTAAAAAATTAAATAACAATTTATTTGAAAATCTTAAATTTATAGGGGATTGTTCAGGTCATACGAGAAGTATTGTGCATGCAACAGCTCATGGAATTATAGAGGCAAGAAAAATCAAATAAAACTAATTTTTTAATTTGGTTTTGAAACTATCGTAAAGTTAATACTTTATACTTATTATGGTATAAACAAAAATTTATAAACGATGGAGAGTAATATTATGGACGATTGCGTATTGGTCGCTGAAATATTTAAGGCATTATCACACCCTACACGGTTAAGAATATTAAAATTATTAAATGAAAAAAAATGTAATGTTATTGATATTTCTGAAGAATTATCACTAACTCAGTCAAGTGTTTCTCAACACCTTAAAATTTTAGAAAATTCTGGAATCATAAAAAAGGAAAAAGAAGGAAATGTTGTTTTTTGCGAAATTAAATATAAAAGTATATTTAAACTATTTGATGATGCTAAAAAAATTATTCATAATGAATTACAGGAAGCTCATAAGACAATAAAAAACTCTTAATCCACATCATCAGATGTGGATTTTTTATTCTTTATTTTTTTTTAAATGTTTTACTGTATATTTAACTACAATACCTATAACAAAATGATCTATTGAAATTTTAAAATATAAAATATCTATAAACTGTTTGAAAGTAAAATTCATAAAATATGCATAAATATATATTACAACTATATATAAAAGGATTGAGGTTAAAAAATATATATATTTTCTTTTTTCTCTTTCTTTAAAGATACATATTTCTCTAATTATTGCAATTATTATAATCATTATACAAGTAAAAACAAACCCCATAGAAAAAATTGAGGGATACTTATAACTAAAAATACGTTTAGAAGTTCCAAAAGTAGGTAGAATATACCAAAAATAAAAGCAATCAAAAATAACAAAGTATAAAAAATCCTTTATATTTAGTGGAATTATTTTTTTTATATCAATCACCTCAATAAGTATTTAATACTTTTTTAAATTCTATTTTAGTTGAAAAAATTTCGTATCCTGCTATATAAAAATCAATATTATATAATCCTAAAAAATTTTTTGTATTTTGTTTAAATACCACTGTAATGTTTTTATTTGGATTGGTAAAATCTGGAGATATAACATTATAATATACATTATATATTATACACTGTTACTTCATCATGCAATTCCATATTATATTGTTTCCAATAATCACTAGAGTCATGAGAAATACCATTGTTAATATACATACAATCCTCCTATTTTAAAATTTTAGAGAAACAATTTTTGAAGTTATTACATATAGTTATTTAATTCAAAATAATTTTAGCAAAAAAAAAATCAACAAATTAATGTAAATTTTATGTAAAGCAATATTTAAGCTATTTGATGATGCAAAAAAATGAATTAAATGAAACTCATGGAATGATTAAAAATAAATAATTTAATTGTAAAATATGGATAGATTTATGATATAATAAAATTATGATTGCTATAGAAAAAGGTTTAATAAAAGAGAAAGATTTAAAAAAATTAAAATTCGAATATACTATTTTTGACAATGATGCAGAAATAAATTCTGCCAATATTATTGTTTCAAAAAAAAAGATAGATAATGTATATACAATATTAGTTACAAAAAAATTAGATGAAAAAATTCTTGAAGTAGATGATTTTATTTTAGCTCCAGTTAATCCAGAAGAACTTAATTATAGAGTTAAAATTGGATTGGAAAAAGTAAAAAGAATAAAAGAATTGGAGAGATTATCTCTAATTGATTATTTAACGGGTGTTTATAATAGAAGAGCTATTACAGATTTGTTAAAAAAAGAGATTGAAAGGTCAAAAAGAGAAAATAAAAAATTTGTAGTTTCAATGCTTGATTTTGATAATTTTAAAAATGTGAACGACAAATACGGTCATGATGCTGGAGATGAAGTTTTGAGGGATACAATTAATTTAATTAGAAAAAAAGTTAGATTTTATGATTTAATAGGAAGATTAGGAGGAGAAGAATTTTTAATAATATTATCTAATATTACAAAAGAAAATGCATTAAAAGTAAGTGAAAGAATTAGAAAAGCTATTGAGGATAATACTGTTTGTATAAATGGTTATAAAATTAAAATAACAGTAAGTCAGGGGCTTGCGTTGTTTGATGGAAATAAAAATATTGATCAATTAATCAAAGAAGCGGATTTAGCTCTTTATGAAGCAAAAGAGAAAGGGAAAAATAAAGTGGTTTTTTTTAACAATAATTAAACCCGGTGAAAGAATTTCACCGGGTTTATATTTATTTTACTAATGCATTCATTCCTGCTTCAATAGCTTTTAAGTTTAATTCTAGTAAATCTGCTTTTTTGCCTTTTAGTGATTTTTCCAATGCAGCTTTTACAGATTCAAAGGAAACAGCATTAGTTGCTTTTAAATATGCACCTAACATAACCATATTCTGGACCTTTACATTTCCCAATTCATCAGCGATATCATTAGCAGGAATTTTATAAATTTGAACATCCGTTCTTTCTGGATCTCTATCTATAACTGAGGAATTCAATAATAAAATCCCATTTTCAGGCAATAATTTTTCAAATTTATACATTGAAGGGATATTAAATGCAATAACTTCTGTAGGTTGATCAACTACAGGTGAAGCAATGTATTTTTCAGAAACTACTACTGTACAGTTAGCCGTTCCACCCCTCATTTCCGGACCATATGATGGTAACCATGTTGTATATAAATTTTCATACATAGCAGCTAATGATAAAATTTTTCCAAATAACATTACACCTTGGCCACCAAAACCTGCAGCTATGAATGCATGATGTTTCATTTTTCATCACCCACCTTATCTACATAAACGCCTAATGGAAATTCAGGTACTAAATTTTCTTCTAACCATTTATTTGATTCAACTGGAGGAATTCCCCAGTTTGTTGGACATGTTGATAACACTTCCACCATGCCAAAACCTTTTCCCTGAATTTGAGCTAAAAATGCTTTTTTTATCATCTTTTTCGTTTTTAAAACATCTTGAGGTTTGTTAACTTTTGTTCTTGCTAAATAAGCTACACCTGGCAAATTTGATAAAATTTCAGCCATATGTAAAGGATAACCTTCATTTTCAGCGCTTCTTCCGTATGGTGATGTTGTTGTTTTCATACCTAATAATGTCGTTGGAGCCATCTGACCTCCAGTCATTCCATAAATAGCATTGTTAATAAATATTGTTGTGATTTTTTCTCCTCTATTAGCAGCATGTAATATTTCAGCTGTACCTATAGCTGCAAGGTCACCATCACCTTGATAAGTAAATACAACATTTTCAGGCATAGCTCTTTTCATTCCAGTTGCAACTGCTGGTGCTCTACCATGTGGAGCAACTGTACCGTCAACATCAAAAAATTCATAGGCAAAAACAGAACAACCTACAGGAGCAACCATCAAAGTTTTTTCTCTTATTCCTAATTCATCTATAACTTCAGCAACTAATCTATGAACAATTCCATGATGACAACCTGGACAATATGTGAATTCTTTTCCACTCAATGATTCAGGACCTTTAAACTTTATTTTATAAGACATAATTTTCCTCCTTTCTTATATCAATTCCATTAATTTTGCTAATACTTCATTTGGTGTTGGAACAACCCCTCCGGTTCTACCATAAAATTCAACAGGTTTTTTTCCATTAACTGCTAATTTTACATCTTCAACCATTTGCCCCATACTCATTTCTACTGTGAAGAATAATTTTGCTGAATCCGCCAATTTTGCTAAAGCGTCATATGGATATGGCCATAATGTTATAGGTCTGAATAATCCAGCTTTTACACCTTTTTCTCTTGCCATATCAACTATTGTTTTTGCTATTCTTCCCATTGTACCATAAGCAACTATTACTATTTCAGCATCTTCTGTTTTATATTCTTCCCACATTTGTTCGTTTTCTATGATTTTCTTATATTTTTCTTGATATCTTAAATTCATTTTTTCTAATACATATTCATTTATATCAAATGATGTAATTTTATGAGGTTCGCGACCCTTTGCTCCCTGCATTGCCCAGGAACTATGATCTGGTAATGTGTTTAAATCTCTGAAATCTGGAAATTCAACAGGTTCCATCATTTGCCCTAACATACCATCAGCAAGTATTAAGGCTGGATTCCTATATTTATCAGCAACATCAAAAGCTTTTGCTGTTAATTCCACAGCTTCCTGTAAAGATTCTGGACCATACACAACTAATCTATAATCACCATGACCGCCACCTTTTGTTGCCTGGAAGTAATCACTTTGAGCAGGTTGTATGTCTCCTAAACCTGGACCACCTCTAACAACATTAACAAATACAACTGGTAATTCTGCACCTGCAATATAGGAAACCCCTTCTTGCATTAAACTATATCCTGGTGAAGAAGTTGATGTCATAACTCTATGACCAGTTGCAGCTGCACCATATAACATATTCACTGCAGCAACTTCACTTTCAGCTTGTAAAAAGACTCCATCAACTTGAGGCATTCTTCTTGACATATATTCAGTTAATTCACTTTGTGGTGTTATAGGATAACCAAAATATAATCTACATCCAGCTCTTATGGCAGCTTCACCAATTGCTTCTGTACCTTTAACCATTACTTTTTCAGCCATTCAATATCCCTCCTTAAGCCTTTGCTTTTTCCAATGTTGAAACTGTTATACATACATCGGGACACATCTGATAACAGAATCCACATCCTATACATTTTTCCGGATTTAAAACTGCAGCAGGATGATATCCTTTGGCATTAAACCCTTCAGAAAATCCTAAAGTTCCTGTTGGACATGCATCTATACAAAGACCACATCCCTTACATCTTTCTTGATCAATTTCAACTTTGTTTTTGTATTCCATCGTATCCCTCCTTTATTGTTCATAGCTGGTATACTTTATCTAAAAACCTTTTTAATATAAATTTAGGAAACTGAGTTTTTATATTTTTTAAAGATTCAGGTACTACAGTAAAAGAAATTGGAATCCCTGTGTTTAGAGAAACTTCGTATAATAATTTTTCACCTTTCAAAATTATATCTTCTGTTGTTTCATTTTGTAAATTAGTATTTGAAATTAAATAATCAACCCTTCTTCTAGTCTTTGCGCTTAATCTTTCAATATAGTAAATAATGTCGTCTACAGTATTCATAAAAGGTCTTTTTGTATTTACTACGAAATAAGTAGCAGTTTTTGCTTGATCGAGAAAATTTTTTAGAGAGCCTACTACTGTAGCACCATCTTCATTGCCACCAGCATCTATAATAGTTTGATATTCAGGATTAGTAATATAACCTCCAACAGCGGGAGGTATTATTGGTAAATCAGCATGAATAAATTGTCTTGGAGGGGTTATAACTTTAATACCCCTTTTTTCTAAGATATCTATTTCATCGCGTGTCCTAAAATATGGACTTATTACATCAATATCTGCAATAGCAACATTTTCATATTTTTCCTTCAAATAAAGTGCAGAATTTAAAGCAATTTCAGTTTTTCCTGATCCAAACATACCTATAATAACATGACATTTATATTTAGTATCAAGCATAATGTTCCTCCATAGGTGGATAATTTTTAGGTGTTTCTTCACCGCGCAATACTCTCAGGGCAGCTTCGGCTAATGCTTTTTCTTCATCTCCACCAGGAACAATATATATAGGTGCTATAAATTGTGTATGTTCAGTAAGCCATTTAATCATATTGTTTTTATCGTAAGCTAATCCACCGGTTAAAATTATTCCATCAACTTCAAAATTTAAAGCAGTAGCCATTTTCCCAATCCATTTGGAAATTTGTAAAGCCATAGCTTTATAAATCAAGGTAGCATATTCATCTCCAGATTCTACTCTTTTTTGAACTTCTAATGCATCATTAGTATCCAGATAAGCAACTAAACCACCTTTTCCTTTTATTCTCTTTTTCATTTCATCAAATGTGATTTTATTAGAATAAACTAAATCTATTATTTGTGTCATTGGTAATGTTCCAGACCTTTCAGGGGTAAAAGGACCGTCGCCATCAAGAGCGTTATTTACATCTACAACCTTTCCTTTTTTATGAGCACCTATAGAAATACCTCCACCCATATGAACAACTATTAGATTTACCTCGTTATATTTTTTATTCATTTTTTCTGCAATTAGTCTTGCGACAGCTTTTTGATTTAATGCATGGAAAATAGATTTTCTTTCAAAATCAGGATGACCTGAAAATCTTGCAATATCTTCCATTTCATCAACAACTACAGGATCAGCTATAAAAGAAGGAATGTTATATTCTGAGGCTAATTCATGTGCGATTAAAGCACCTAAATTTGAAGCGTGTTCGCCATATTTTCCTTCTCTTAATTCTTCTTTCATTAATTCATTAATTTTATATACACCACCAGGAATAGGTCTCAATAAACCACCTCTTCCTACTATAGCTGAAAAAGTTGAAAGTGGATAACCTGATTTTTCTAAAAATTTTTTAATAACATCTTTTCTAAATTCATATTGTTCTGCCATGCGCTTAAAAGGAGCTAATTCTTCCGAAGAATGTCTTACAGTATCTTTTGAAACCAATTTCTCATCATCGTAAATTGCGAGTTTTGTTGATGTTGAACCTGGGTTTATAACTAAAATTCTATTCATATAATTCCCTCCTAAGCCAAGAGTACAGATAATGCAATTGATAATAATTTTGCATCATCAGAATCTGCTCTTGAAGTTAAAACAACAGGTGTTTTACCACCTAAAATCGTACTTGCAACACCGGCACCGGATAAAAATACCATTGATTTATAAAAGATGTTTCCTGCCTCAATATCAGGCATTATGATAATATCAGCATCTCCAGCTACGTCGCTTTTTATACCTTTGTGTTCTGCCGCTTCTTTGGAAATTGCATTATCCATCGCAAATGGGCCATCAACCAAACACCCTTTTATTTGACCTCTTCTATTCATCTGCGTAATAATAGCAGCATCTATTGTTGCAGGCATTTTTGAATTTACTTTTTCTAAAGCTCCAACAATAGCAACTTTAGGTTCTTTAATACCTAATGAGTTTGCAACTTTTACAGCATTATTTATCGAATCTATTTTTTGTTCAAGTGTAGGAGCAATAACCATACCAGCGTCAGTTATAATTAGCAATTTATGATATTTTTCAATATCAAAAACACTTACTAGATTAATTGTGCTTTTCGTTCTTAATCCATATTCTTCCTTTAAATATACAGACAATAATTCACCAGTAGTAATATGTCCTTTCATAGGTAAATCAGTTTTTCCACTGGATACATCTTCTATTGTTTTTACAACAGCTTCTTTATTTGAATTGCAGTGAATCAATTCCATTTTTGAAATATCTATATTATTCTTTTTAGCAATTTCTTTTATTTTATTTTCATTTCCGTATAAAATAGCATTACAAATTCCTTCGTCAACAGCTTTAGATACTGCTTTTAAAACAACATCATCTTCTGCAGCGGCAACGCCTATAGTTTTCTTTCTTTCTAATTGTTTTGATATTTCGATAATTTTATTTATTCTCATAGTTTCACCTCACAATTTCCATTCTTTTGCTTTTTCTACATCATTTAAAACTCTTAAAGCTCCTTCAGCTAAAGCTTCCATTTCGAATGAACCAGGATAAAGCATTATTAAAGCGATTTTTGAAATTCTTTGTTTAATCATTTCTATAAACTTTTCATTTCTGGCCATACCGCCAGTTATTATAATAGCATCGACTTCCCCTTTTAATATTGCTGACATACCACCTATTTCTTTAGCTATTTGATATGCCATTGCTTCTACAACAAGTTTTGCATATTTATCTTTTTCTGCTTTTTTTATAGCAACTCTTAAATCATTAGTATTAAGATAAGCAACTAAACCACCTTTACCAACATATCTCTTTTTCAATTCTCTTTTATTATATTTTCCAGAGAAAGCAATTTTTGTTAAATCTCCTACTGGTAATTCACCACTTCTTTCAGGACTAAAAGGTCCCTCATCATTAGCATTATTAACGTCAATCATTTTTCCTTTTCTTTGAGCGCCAACAGAAATTCCGCCGCCTAAATGAGCAATTACAAAATTGCAATCTTCATATTTTTTGTTTAATTCTTTAGCAGCTTTTCTTGCAACACTTTTCATGTTCAGCGCGTGAAATAGACTTTTCCTTTCAATTTCAGGTATTCCTGAAATTCTTGATTCAGGAATAAATTCATCAACAGAAACAGGATCTGTAATAAAAACAGGTATGTTTTTTTCTGATAATTCCCATCCAATTACAGCTGCTAAATTAGATGCGTGCTCTATTTTTGTTTTATTTTTTAAATAATCAACCATTTCTTCGGTCACTTTGTAAGTGCCACTTTCTAAAGGGGGTAATATACCTCCTCTGGCAGCTATAGCATTAAAATCAGTCATTTTATATCCATATTTCTCAATAAAGTCTATTATTTCTCTTCTCCTTAAATCTATTTGATCCATTAACTTTTCATATTTATCTAATTCTTTTGTGGAATGAGTGATTTCTTCAGTTACAATTAATTTGTCATCTTCAAAAACAGCAATTTTGGTTGATGTTGAACCTGGATTTATTACTAAAATACGTTTCATAATTTCACCTCACTAGTGATTATTTTATTTTCAAAGGTAGTCCTTTTTTCTTCGCATATTCTTCAATAGTAGCACGTAATCTCTTAGAACCTTCTTCTAAATCTTCGAATGAAGGTAAGCAGAAGGAAACTCTCATTGTATTTCGTTCAGGCTCATCTACATAAAATGTTTCACCAGGAATATAAATTATTTTCTTTTCTTTAGCAATTTCAAACATTTCCATTGTGTCAAAACCTTCTGGAAGAGTAATCCACGAGAATAAACCTCCTTCGGGTCTAACCCAATCTACTTCTTCGAGATCTCCTAAATATTTTTCTAATGATTCCATAAATTTATCTTTTTTCTCTTTATATAATTTTATTGTTGGTTGTATTTCTTCAAATAAATCATATTTTTCCATAAATCTTGCAGTAATTCTTTGAGTTAAAGTTGAAGAACATAAGTCCATGCCTTGTTTTGCCAAAACCATCTTTTTAATCAATTCTTTATTTCCAACTATTACACCGATTCTTAAACCTGGTGATAAAACTTTACTAAAAGTATTTAATAAAATTACTCTTTCGCCTTTGTTTAACTTGAAAATACTTGGCATTTTTTCTCCTTCAAATCTTAATGCACCATAAGGATCATCTTCGATAATTATGAAATCGTATTTTTCTGCTAATTCTATTAATCTTTTTCTTTTTTCTAAAGTTAAAGTTATACCTGCAGGATTATGGAAATTACTTACAGTATATACAAATTTAAATTTATCTATTTTTCCTTCTTCATCAAGTTTCTTTAATTCTTTTTCTAAAATGTCAAGATTCATTCCATCTTTTTCTAATGGAATACTGATGTAGTTAGGATTTCTTTGATTAAAAGCACTACCTGCTCCTAAATATATAGGTTTGCTAACAGCGCAATAACTATCTTCATCTAAAAAAACTGTTCCTATAATAAATAAAGCTTGTTGAGAACCTGTAGTAATCATTAAATTTTCTTCATCTAAACAGGTAATATCTTCATATTTTTCTAGCAATCTAATATATTGCTTTCTTAATTCTGGATCGCCTTCTGTAGAACCATATTGTAAAGCGATTTTATATTCATTCATTATAACTTCATTTGAAATTTCAGATAATTTCTTTATAGGAAAAGTTTCTGGGTCAGGTATTCCACCACCAAAGGATATTATTCCTTCTGCTGTAGCTGTTTTTAACAATTCTCTGATAATGTTAGATTTTATTCTATTAACCGTTACAGAAAATTTACTTTCAAAATTCACAATAATCACCCCTTCGAATTTAATTTTTTTCTCAATTTTATTTTACACTTTTAATTTCAATTTTACAAAGTTGATTACAGGGGTATATATCTGGTTATATACAATTATATGTGATTATATGCTGTGTGAAAAAAATTTCACGAAATTTTTTTCAACATTAATACTGGTTTTTTCTTGAATAATATTGTATAATCAGAATAGTTTAGTTTATTTAGTAAATATAATTCCAAAAGGAGGAATGCTAATGTGGGAAAATTTAAAGATGGTTGACCCTGAAATCCATGAAATTGTCATGAAAGAATTAAACAGACAGGAATACGGATTGGAACTAATAGCTTCAGAAAATTTTGCATCTCAAGCTGTAATGGAAGCAATGGGGAGTGTGTTGACAAATAAATATGCAGAAGGTTATCCTAAAAAAAGATATTATGGTGGATGTGAATTTGTTGATGAAGCAGAAACTTTAGCTAGAAATAGGGCTAAAGAATTATTTGGAGCTAAATATGCAAATGTTCAACCACATTCTGGTTCTCAAGCGAATATGGGAGTGTATTTGGCATTAATGGAGACAGGAGAAACGTTAATGGGTATGTCTTTAAGTCATGGTGGTCATTTAACTCACGGTGCATCGGTAAACTTCTCTGGAAAAATTTTTAATGTTATACAATATGGAGTTGATGAAGAAACTGAAGTTATAGATTATGATGAGGTTGAAAAATTAGCTTTGGAGCATAAACCTAAAATTATTGTTGCAGGAGGAAGTGCTTATGCAAGAATTATAGATTTTAAAAAATTTAGAGAAATTGCCGATAAAGTTGGAGCTTATTTAGTTGTTGATATGTCACATTTTGCAGGATTAGTTGCAGCAGGGTTATATCCAAATCCTTTAGAATATGCACATGTAGTAACAACAACGACACATAAAACTTTAAGAGGTCCAAGAGGTGGAATGATTTTAACAAATGATAAAGAATTATATAAATTGATTAATAAAAGTATATTCCCAGGGATTCAAGGAGGTCCTTTAATGCATGTAATTGCAGCAAAAGCTGTAGCATTTAAAGAAGCATTAACTCCAGAATTTAAAGAATATCAGGCTCAAGTTATAAAAAATGCTAAAAAATTAGCTGAAGAAATGGAAAGAGTCGGATTTAGGATAGTTTCTGGAGGCACAGATTCACATTTGTTTTTAGTTGATCTAAATGAAAAAGGTGTAACAGGTAAAGCTGCAGAAAAGGCTTTAGAGGCATCTGGTATAACTGTAAACAAAAACACAATACCTAAAGAAACAAAATCGCCATTTGTTACAAGTGGTATTAGAATTGGAACACCTGCTGTTACTACAAGAGGAATGAAAGAAGATGAAATGAAAATTATAGCTGAACTAATAAATGAGGTTATTATGAATATTAAAGATGAAAATGGAACGTTAGATGAAGATTTTAAAATCGATATTAAAGATAAAGTTAAAAAACTCTGCGAAAAATTCCCTTTATATAAAGGAAAAATATTCTAATGCTCCCTTTTGGGAGCTTATTTTATTAAAATATAAGGAGAAGATTATAAAATTAAAAATTTTAATAAAAAAACGGAGCAAAAAGCTCCGCAAATTTCTTAGTTTATTTTAAGGAGGATAGGGGTAATGATATGTTATCATTATTTTGTTAAATAAAAATCAATTTATTATTCAAAAATATGTATTATAAATTAAGAAAAGTAAAACAAAAAGGTTATGTAAAAATTTTCTGAAAATAATAATTTGATGATATAATATATTTTAAGAATAAATCTCAGGAGGTGTTTTTTGGTGAAGAATTTTTCAAAGTTTTTTGTTGTGGCAGTTGTTCTTTTAGCATTTTTGATTATTCCTAAAGTTGGTATTTCAGAAGAATCAAAAAAAACAGGTAAAGATTTAAAGATTGCTTTTGTTCAAATGGAGAAAGTAACCCAGAATTATTATAAATGGGTTGATTTACAGGAAAAATATAAAAATGATCTTCAATATTATCAAAACAAAATTAATCAAATGCAACAGGATTTCGAAAATCTAAAAAAGTCTGGAGCTTCTCAAGAGGTTTTAACTCAAAAACAACAAGAATTACAAGTAAGAGTTTCTGAATATCAAAAGGCAATTCAGGATGAATACACACAAAAGACAAATAAAATATTAGATGAAGTAAAAAACAAAGTTATAGAATATGCAAAAGAAAATGGTTATAATTTAGTTCTTTATGAACCATCTGTAATATATGCTGATGAATTAGTAGATATAACTGCACAAATAATAGAAATGTTGAAAAAATAGTTATGCATAAATTAGTTTGTAAAAAAATAACAAAAAAATATGGAAGAAAAACAGTTTTAAATAATGTAGATTTTGAGGCCAGCATCGGTAAAATTGTTGGGATCTTAGGTCCCAATGGTGCTGGTAAATCTACGTTATTTAAATCAATTTTAGGAATTGTTGTTCCAAAAAGTGGAGATATTTTTCTCGATAATAAAAAAATTACGCATTTACCTGTTCATGTAAGAGCTAAGGAAGGTATTGCCTATCTTCCACAAGAACCATCTGTTTTTAGAAATTTGACTGTGTGGGATAATATGGATTTAATAGCAACAATGTTAAAAATTGAAAACAAAGAAGGTTTTATAAAAAGTATTTTAGAAGAATTTGGAATATATGATTTAAAGAATCAAATAGCAGATTCCCTTTCTGGAGGGGAAAAAAGAAGACTGGAATTTGCAAGAACGTTGCTTACAAATCCAAAATTTATTTTATTAGATGAACCTTTTGTGGGAATTGATCCAATAACTGTAAAAGATATACAAAAAATAATAAAATCTCTTTCTAATAAACAATTAGGAGTCATTGTGACAGATCATAATGTTGATGAAATAGCAGAAGTTGTTGATATTTTATATGTGTTGCATAAAGGTGAAGTTATTGCTTATGGTGAACCAGAAATTGTATTAAAAGATAGAGCCGTAATTGAAAATTATTTGGGATGGTGATTTAATGAATATAGCTGTTATAGGTTATTCTGGAGATCCACAGCAAGAACCAATTAAACCATTAGAAAATATTGTTTTTGAAGTTGGAAAAATGATTGCAAAAAATAATTGGATTTTGTTTAGTGGTGGAAGAAATGGCGTGATGGAAATTGTTTCTAAAGCTAATAAAAAATTTGGCGGAAAAAGTATAGGCATATTACCTTGGGAAATAGAGGGTAATGAATATCTTGATGTTTCAATTAAAACAGGTTTAGATTTTTCAATGAGGTCATATATTCTTGTGAAAAGTGTGGATGTTGTTGTTAGTATAGGTGGTGAAATAGGTACCGGAATTGAAATATTGGGATCATACGCTAATAAAAAGCCAATTATTTTATTAAAAGGAACTGGTGGTTGGACTGATAGAATTCAGAACATTTTAATTGAAGGAAAATTTTTAGATAACAGAAAATTATCAGAAATACATATTGTTGATAATTTAATGGATTTAGAAAACCTATTAAAAAAATTTGAACGCAAACTTTAGGAGGACGATTATGGTTAGACTAAGATTTGCTCCAAGTCCTACGGGAAATTTACATGTTGGTGGTGTTAGAACAGCTTTATTTAATTGGTTATTTGCTAAAAAATATAATGGCAAATTTGTTTTAAGAATTGAAGATACAGATTTAGAAAGGTCCACTAAGGAATATGAAGAAAGTATAATAGAAGCATTAAAATGGTGTGGTTTAGATTGGGATGAAGGTCCAGATATTGGTGGGGATTTTGGCCCATATAGGCAAAGTGAAAGAATAAAACTTTACAAGAAGTATATTAATTTGCTAATTGAAAAAAATATGGCTTATTATGCTGTTTATGATAAAAATAATAATATAATACATGTTTCTAAAGAATATCCGGAAAAATACAAAGATGAGAGTATAGTAGTTAAATTCAAAGTGAATAAAAATATAAATACAGAATTTAATGATTTATTAAAGGGGAGAATTCAATTTAGAAATAATTTAATAGAGGACTTTATTATCTTACGTTCAAATGGAATACCTGTATATAATTTTACTGTTGTTATTGATGATCATTTTATGCATATAACTCATGTAATTAGAGGAGAAGATCATATTTCTAATACACAAAAACAAATAATGATTTATAACGCTTTAGGATGGGAAATTCCTAAATTTATGCATATTCCTTTGATTTTAGGTAATGATAGGAAACCATTAAGTAAAAGACATGGAGGTACAACTGTTGATTATTTTAGAAAAGAAGGAATATTAAAAGATGCTTTGATGAACTATTTAGCATTATTAGGATGGACAGTGGATAATGAGATATTTAAATTTAAGGATAAAATAAATAGTTTTTCTCCAGAAAAAATATCCAATAAAGGTGTAATATTTGATTATGAAAAGTTAGAATGGATATGTGGGAAACATTTAAGAGAAAAGGATATTAATGGCGTATATTTTGAATTTATTGAATGGTTAAAATATACTGAGGATTATAAAACAGAAAATATAATATCAGAAAATAAAGAATATTCTTTAAAAGTATTGGGGATTTGTAGAGAAAAAATAAATACATTTAAACAATTGAAAGAATTTATGTATAATTTTTTTATTGATGATTTTAATTATGAAGAAAGGTTTGTTGAAAAATATTTAAAGAAAGAATGGGCTAAAGATGTAATTAAAGTATCAATTGAAAAATTTGAAAAATTAGAAGACTATTCACTGGAAAATGTTGAAAAAACAGTTAGAGAAATTGCTGAACTAAAATTTACTTCTAAGAAAAACACATTTCAGATAATAAGAGGATCTGTTTTAGGTAAACTTGTTACTCCAGGTTTATTTGAGTCAATTTCTGTATTAGGAAAGATTAGAGTTATTACTCGTCTAAGAAAAGCTGAGGTGTATATTAATGAATATTTTGGAAAATAAAAAAATAATTTTAGGTGTAAGTAGTGGTATTGCTATTTATAAAGCAGTAGATTTATCTTCAAAATTGAGAAAATTAAAAGTGGATTTAAATATAGTCTTAACTGAAGATGCAAAGAAGATGATTTCTCCTGTAGTTTTTTCAGCGGTTGGCAATTGTGCAGTATACTCTGATTATTTTAATGAAGTTAAAGATGGATGGATTCCACACACGCAATTATCTATGCAATCTGATGCTTTGATTATTGCTCCAGCTACTGCTAATATAATAGCTAAAATTGCAAATGGTTTTGCAGATGATTTGTTGTCTTTGATAGCACTTGCATTTAGAAAAGAAGCTAAAATTTTGGTTCCAACAATGAATACAAGAATGTATGAATCTCCTGCTTTACAAAGAAATTTAGAAATTTTAAAAAAAGATGGATGGATTATCGTTGAACCAGAAATAGGTCATTTGGCTTGTGGAGAAATAGGAAAAGGCAGATATCCAGAAAATAAGATGATATTAGAATTTTTAGAATATTCATTAACGAAAAAAGATATGAAAGGGAAAAATGTATTAATAACAGCAGGACCTACAATAGAGCCAATAGATCCAGTTAGAAATATAACAAATAGATCTAGCGGGAAAATGGGGTATGAATTGGCAAGATCGTTTTCATATAGAGGAGCAAATGTTGTATTAATTTCAGGACCTACATCTGTAAATCCACCTTATATTTTAAAAAAATTTATTAGTGTAAAAACAGCAGATGAAATGAGAAATGCGGTGATGAAATATTATCAAAATTCGGATATTATAATTATGACCGCGGCAGTTTCAGATTTTAAGGTGAAAAATTATTCTGATGTGAAAATAAAAAAAGATAGTGGAGAAATAACTCTCCAATTAATAAAGAATCCTGATATTCTTAAAGAATTAGGAGAAGTAAAAAAAGAATCACAATTGTTAATTGGTTTTGCAGCCGAAACAAATAACTTATTAGATTATGCAAAGAAAAAATTAATAGAAAAAAACTGTGATATTATAATTGCTAATGATGTATCTAAAAAAGATATAGGGTTTGATTCAGATTTAAATGAAACTTATATAATAAATAAAATGGGAGATGTTACCCATGTTGAAAAATCTACAAAAAAAGATATTGCTTTTAGGATTATTGATTATATTTCAAATAGTGGTTTTATCAAAGCCTGAAATATCGTTTTTAAAATTTCGGAATAATATTATTTATTTAAGAATAATTACTAAAGAAAGAATAATAAATCCTAAAATTTTTTTAAGTGATGTTGGTTTTAGAGTGAGACCAAAATACTCTTATAGTCCAACCTATATTGATATAAAAATAAATATTAATGATTTTAGTAAAAATGATATTTTAGACTTTGAAATGGAATATGATTCATTGAATGGGAGAAAAATAATAAAAATAAAAAAATTCATTGAAATTAAAGAATTTTTCGATGAAGTTAAATTGGAAGTTTCCACTATAGAAACTTTAGATGGTTGGAAAGGAGTTTTAGTTAATAATTCTAATAGTAGATTTAAAATAAAAGAAGTGTTTCTTGATGATAAAATAAAAATATATAATAGTGAGAATAATTTATATTATTTACCTGAAAATATGGATGATGGATTTCATGAAATTAAAGTTTTGTATTTAAATAAATATGATATTGAGAGAGAAAAAATAATAAAATTTTTTAAAAAAGATTGGTTTTATTCCTCGTCAAATTTAAAAGGGGCAACATTTAGAGTAGAATTTATTGATAATTATCTTGTAAAAAAAGGAGATTCAATATACAAAATAGCGAGAAAATATAATGTCAAGCCAGGAGAAATAATATTATATAATAATATTTCAGATCCTAAAACTATTTATCCAGGCCAATTATTAAAGATTGGTAAACTTAGATTTGGTGAAAGTCCTTTGATAATAACTATTGATCTTGATAAATCTATTCTTAATTTATATTATTTAGGTAAAAAAGTTTTAACTTTTCCGGCAGCAGTTGGAAGAAGTGACGCAACACCTCCTGGATATTATAGAATAATGTATAAAGAAAAAGAGCCGGCATTATATTGGTATGGAGAGTATATAAAACCAGGTTCTATTATTAATGGTGTTGGGAGTAGATGGTTGCAATTATCTAAAGAACAATATGGTATTCATGGAACAACTAAACCATGGGAAATTGGAAAAAGAATTTCGCATGGATGTATAAGGCTTTTTAATCAAGATGTGGAATTATTAGATTTTTTAACTGGAATAGGAACTGAGGTATATGCTTTGAAATCAGTGAGGTGATTTTTTTGCTGTTTTTTTTGACATTGTTTAAAATTTTGCCATTGTTTCTAATTATTTTATTAGGATATGTTCTTGGAAAAGTTTTTTTTGATTTAGACAATAAAATTTTAAATAAGATAACAATATGGATAGCGGGAAATGTATTAGCTTTTACAGCTATTAATTCTAATCCTCCATCATTTAATGAATTAAAAGCCTATTTTTTGGGATATGTTGTAATATTTGTATTAGCTATAATAGTTCCATATATTTTAAAAAAATTCGGATTAATAAAAGCTGAAAGAGGGATAATATCATTTGCTCTTATGTTCTCTAATGGAGGGTATTTAGGATATCCAGTTGTAGGTGCTTTATTTGGTGATGAATATATTTCTAAAGCGGTAATTTATGTTATTGTTATGACAATTTTGTCCTTTTCAATTGGAATAATTATATTAACTGGAAATATAAAAAAAGGTTTAACAAATATGTTGAAACTTCCAATGCTTTGGGGATTTTTAATTGGTTGGTTATTAGGAGCTAATGGTTTATTTTGGGATAATTTACCTTTTGTTTTATATGAACCTTTAAAAATGATAAAAGATGCAAGTATTGTTATTATTTTAATTAATATAGGGGTTTCATTGTCAAGAATTAAAATAAAAATATATGATTTATATGATACAATCCTCACTACAATTTTTAAATTAATACTTTTTCCTATAATTGCAGTGTTTTTAGTTAAGTATTTAAAACTGGATCCTATTTTAGCAGGTATATTTGTTATTGAAGTAGGAATGCCAGTAGGAATGAATGTTTCATTTATCACAGAAGAATTAAATATTAATCCAGCGCTTGGGAATTTATTAGTTTTTATTAGTACTATACTATCTGTTTTAACTGTTCCGTTGTTGTATTATTTTATAACCTTAATTTGAGGAGGGATAAAAAGTGTTTGATGTAAGCAAAATAAAAAAAATAGCGTTAATTGGAGCAACAACTAATAAGTCGAAATTTGGCTATAAAATTTTGAAAGATTTGGTGTCTAAAGGATATGAAGTTTTTCCAGTTACACCTAATTATGATGAAATTGAAGGTATAAAAACGTATAAATCAGTAAAAGACTTGCCAGAAGTAGATATTTTGAATTTTGTTGTTCCGCCTAAAATAGGGTTAAAGATTACCAAAGAGGCTTATGAAAATGGATTTAAAAAATTTTGGTATCAACCAGGTGCGGAATCTAAAGAAATAAAAGAATATTTAGAATCGCAAGATGATCCTGAAATTGAATATTTATTTCATAAGTGTATTATGGTAGAGACAATATAATTTGTTTACTAAAATAAAGCCTGTTCAGGCTTTATTTTAGTATTAGGAGGTTATTCGATGTCTGAGTTGTTAAAATTTACAGCTATATTTGCTTCAGCTACAATGGTTAGTAGATTTTTAGGGTTATTTAGAGATATTTTGTTTGCGTATTATTTTGGTAGAAGTGGTGAATATGATGCGTATATAATCGCTATATTATTACCATTTTTTTTAAGACGTATATTTGCTGAGGGTGCTTTTTCAACTGTATTTGTTCCGTTATATACAAGGAAAAAAAATAAAGATGCTGACATTTTTGCCAGCACAGCAATTAATTTTTTATTGATAATTACATTTAGTTTATATGTAATAGTATATTTCTTTTCACCTATTTTTGTAAAAATACTTGGTAGCGGTCTAAGTAATGATTATTTTGAATTATCTTCTAATCTTATGAAAATAACTTTTCCATTTATTACATTTATTTCAATTTGGTCTATATTTTCAGGTATTTTATATAATGAAAATAATTTTTTTGTTTCAGCTGTTTCTCCAGCAATTACGAACATTTTTACTATATTAGGTATAATATTTTCATATGTATTTTCAATTAAAATATATGGACCAACTATTGGATTCCTTATGGGTGGATTTTTCCAAATGATTTTCTTGTTTGTTTATGTGAAAAAGAAAGGGCATTTTCATTATTATTTTTCGTTAAAAAAAGAATATGTAAATGAAATAATGAAACTTTTTATTCCAGCGTTTTTTGGGGTCGCTATATCTCATATAAATAGTATAGTAGATACAAATGTTGCAACGTGGGCAGGTGAAGGAGGAGTTGCTACTATACAATATGCTTTAAGATTATATCAATTACCTTTAGCTATTTTCTCTGTAAGTATAGCTAATGTGATTTTACCAAGATTATCAAAACTTTCTTTTAATAATCAAAAAGAAAAATTTATTCAAGAATTTAAAGATGCTATATTAATTTCGCTTTTTTTAACTATACCAGCATCATCAGGATTAGTTGTTTTAAGTAGAGAAATCATAAAACTCATATACCAACGTGGTAATTTCACAAAAGAAGATACATTGATAACTTCTTTTACACTTGTGATGTATTCAATAGGTATTATTTTTTATTCAATTCATGGGATTCTAGTTAGAAATTTTTATTCTAAATTAAATACAAAAAAACCCACAAGAATTTCATTTGTTATGGTTTTGATAAATATTGTTCTGGATATAGGTCTTGTAAGATATATGGGTGTAGCAGGAATAGGTTTAGCAACCAGCATTTCTGGTTTAGTTGGTATGTTAATTTTAGGTTGGGATTTCTTTTCGCAATTTAATAAAAAAGATTATGTGGATATTATTAAAATTGTGTTATCTACTTTTATTATGAGCGTAATTTTATATTTTTCAAAAAATATGTACGCTTCAAATTTATATACAATATTTTTAATTCTTATTGGTAGCAGCATTTACTTGCTCTCTTCATATTTCTTTGGAATTAAATATTTAAAAAATATAATTCATTTTATAAATAAAAATAAGTTATAAAAATTATAAAATTCAGATTTTAATTGTATTAAATATGTCTATAATTGAACGATTTGTGGTATAATTAAAGTGAAAAAAATACTATATATTTAGGGGGTTAAAACATGGATGTAATGACAGTAACGTTAAATCCTTCTCTTGATAGAGAAATAATAGTAGAAGATTTTAAATGTGGTCAAATGTTTAGAATATCGAACCCCTCAAATGCAGTTATGGAACCGGGTGGAAAAGGTGTGAATGTATCAAAAATGCTTAGTAAGTTAGGAATAGAAAATATGGCTTTGGGATTTTTAGGCGGCTTTATTGGAAGAGTTTTTTTAGAGAAATTATTAGAAGATAGAAATATTACAGCTAACTTTATTTTTGTCGAAGAAGAAACGCGTGAAAATATTGCTATATTAGATTTAAAAAATCACACAATTACTCAAATTAATTCTAGTGGGCCACGATTACAAGAAATAGATATTGAACATTTTATTCAAAGATATGAAAATTCATTATCTCTAGTTGAGCACGTTTTAATTTCTGGAAGTGTTCCGCCAAATACTCCTAAAGATATTTATTCAAAATTGGTTTCTATGGCAAAGAGAAGAGGGATTACAACTTATATGGAATCTAATGGAGAACATTTTAATGAAGCAGTAGAAAAAGCTTGTCCAGCAGTTGTTAGAGTAGATTTGAGAAAAGAAAAAAAGTATTTTGATAGAAACTTAAAAGATATGGAAGATTATATTTATGCCGCAGAAGATATTATTAAACATGGAGCCAAATTGTCAGTTTTAAGTTATCATGTTGAGGGTGATGTTATCGCTACAAATGAGGGAGTATGGTTATTTAAAGTTAATGAGACTATTGATAGATCTCATTTATTTGGAGTTGGAGATTCTTTTATGACGGGTATAATATATCATATTTTAAAAAACGGATATAATTATTTGGAAGCTGCAAAATTTGGAATGGCAACAGCTATTGCAAAAGTTCATCATGTTGAAAAATATATTGAAAATATTGAAGAAATCAATAAATACTTTAATTATTTCGAAGTAAAGAAGGTGAAATAGTGAGAGTAGAAGATATAATGTTAAAAGATGTCACATCTTTGGTTGAAGATGTTACTATAGAACGATTTATCATATTATGTGAGAGACATGGTTATTCAGCTTTTCCTATTGTTGATACAGAATTTCATCTTGTAGGATTACTGAGTGAATCTATGGTTATTAAGGCGTCTATACCGGGATACCTTTCTTTGATGCAATCTACATCGTTTATTCCGGATTCACAACAATTTATTAAAGGATTAGGAAATATTCTTCACAAAACAGTATCGGACATTATGGATAAAAATCCAACAAAAGTTTATTATGATGACACTGCTTTACATGTTGCAGATGTAATAATCAAAAATAGTTTAAAAATTGTTCCAGTTGTTGATTATGATAATAGATTAGTTGGTATTGTGAGAAGAATAAAATTATTGAGTCTTGCTGCAAAGGGGATATTAAAAGAGCCGTGAAAAAAATAGATATAATTACTTATGGATGTAAATTAAATCAAGCAGAGAGTGAATATATTGGAGAAAAATTACAACAATTAAATTTTTTTGTAGAGTATGACAAAAAAGGCAAAAACAGTGATTATGTGTTGATTAATTCTTGTACTGTAACCAAAGAAGCTGAAAGGAAGATTAAACAACTAATACGAAGCATTAAAAGAGAAAATAAAAATAAAAAAGTCGTTGTTGTTGGATGCTATTCACATACAAGTGTGGATGAAATAAGAAAAGCTGGAGCAGATTTAATATTAGGAAATTTAGAAAAAAAATACATTGAAAAATATATCGATAAAAATGGAGTATTTGTTGAAAAAGCATATTGGAATAAAAATGATGAGAAACTATTTATTCCAACTAAGCCATATAACTCATATTCAAGATATTTTCTTCCAATTGAAGAAGGATGTATGGAATTTTGTGCATATTGTAGAATTATTTTTGCTAGAGGAAATAAAATTAGAAGTGTTGAAAAAAAAGAAATTTTTGAAAGTATTAAAAATATTTATTCGCAAGGCATAAAAGAGGTAGTGTTTACAGGGATTAACCTATCATATTTTGGGTATAGAACGAGTTATAATTTAAAAAAATTGATATTTGATATAAACAATGAATTTGAAAGTAAAGAAATAAGATTTAGGATAAGCTCTTTATATCCAGATTTTATAGATAAAGAATTTATTGAACTGTTAAATAATAGTTCAATATTTGAAAAACATATACATTTATCTTTACAGCATGTTTCAACTACTATTTTAAAAACTATGGGAAGAAAATATACAGAAGAATATTTATATAAATTATTTGATATGATATATACTATAAACCCGGATTTTTCTATATCAGCTGATTTGATAGTTGGATTTCCTGGGGAAACTGAAAACGATTTTGAAAAGTTAATTACTTTTTTAAATAAATATAATTTTTCACGTATACATGCATTTAGATATTCAAGCAGACCTAATACTAAAGCGGCAAGGATGAAAAATCAAATTCCTGGAAACATTAAAAAAAATCGCATGAAAGAACTGCAAAAATATATTAGTCAATCAACAAATAAATATATAAAACATTTAACAGGGAAAAGGGTAAAAGTTTTAATAGAAAAAGTTGAAGGTAATAAAAGTTTTGGTTATGATGAATATTATATTTATCATAAAATAAATGGAATATTGAACAATAATGTTTTTTATAATGTTATGATAGAAAACTTTGATAGTACTGGGGTGATTTCACGTGTTTTATAATTCTAAAAATTGGATTGAAAAAACAATATATAAAAATGAAGATTTTGACCTTTTTAATGGTTATTCTACTTATGAAACATTGAGGACTTATAATAAAAATATTTTTGCTCTTCGTTTTCATTATGAGAGATTAAAAAAATCTGCGATGTTTTTAGGTTTGGAAGTTCCAGAATACGAAATTTTAAAAAACACATTAATAAGTGGCATAAAAAACTTTAATTGCAAAAATGATGTGAGAATAAAAATATTGATAAATAAATATACGTCTAAAGAAAAAACTTTTTATGCCTTTATAGAACCGATAAGAGAAATTGATGATTTAAGAGAAAGTGGTGTTGTTCTTACAATTTCTCGCGAGAGAAAACCAAAAAATCCAGTGATTCCATATTATGTAAAAACAACATTGAACGGATATAGTATGTATTTAAGGCAAAAATATAATGCCTATTATGATTCTATTGTTTTAAATGAATTTGGATATGTTACTGAGGGTACTAAATCTAATATTTTTATTGTAACTGCTGGAGTAATAACGACTCCTCCAATTTCTGCCGGGATTTTACCGGGAGTTACAAGAAAAATAGTTTTAGAATTAATAGAAAGTTTTAATATGGATTTTGAAGAGAGAAATATAGAGGTATGGGAACTGCTTTCTGCAGATGAAATTTTTTTGACTCATACTAGTGTTGGAATAATACCAGTTAGAAGGATTGTTCCTAATTTTACATTTAATGCTCCAGGGATTTCAACGGAAACGCTTATTAATTACTGGCAAGATTTTATTATTGCTAATAATGAGTATTGGGAGTAAAATGAAAGAATTAAATGAAATTCTTAAAGATTTAGGACGCCAAAATAACGTATTAAAAAAGGTTTTGATGATAAAAGACTTAAAAAATATAATAAAAAATGTTTTTGAGAAATATGGTTTAACCTCAGTGGAGGTGGTTAATGTAGATTTGAAAACCTCCACACTTTTTTTGTATGTAAATGATAATTATATTAAGCAAGAAATTGTATTTAAAAAGAAAAGAATTTTAATAGATATTAATAATAAACTTGAATATGATAAGATAAAAGATATAAAATTTTCCGGAGGTGTTAGTTAATGAGTCAATATTCCCAAGAAAATATTAAAGTTTTAAAAGGTTTAGAACCTGTTAGAAAAAGACCTGGTATGTATATAGGTTCTATTGGGAAATCAGGATTAAATCATTTAGTATATGAAATAGTAGATAATAGTGTTGATGAATATATGAGTGGTTTTTGTAGTAAAATTGTAGTTAAAATAAATAGTGATAATTCTATAGAAATTATAGACAACGGAAGAGGAATTCCTGTAGGGCCACATCCAACTGAAAAAAAAGATACACTAGAAGTTGTGTTTACAACACTACATGCTGGCGGTAAATTTGATAATGCTACTTATAAAATAAGTGGTGGATTGCATGGTGTTGGTGCTTCTGTTGTTAATGCTTTATCTGAATATTTAGAGGTTTGGGTTCATAGAAATGGAAAGATATATTATCAAAAATATTCAAGAGGAATTAAGCTAACTGAAGTAGAAATATTAAGTGATACAAATAAAACTGGAACACATATAAAATTTAAACCAGATTCTGAAATATTTGAAAATGGCGATATTGAAGTAGAAGGACAAATTATTGAAAGTAGATTAAGGGAATTAGCATTTTTAAATCCTGGTTTAGAAATAGAATTTATAGATGAAAAAAGAAATAAAAAAAATGTATTTAAATTTGAAAAAGGCATATCAGAATTTTTAGAGCATTTGATTAAAAAGAATAAAAAAATGCCAATACATGAAAATCCTATTTTTGGAAAAGGGGCTGTAAAAAATCCAAGAGGTGAAAATTTTTCTGATATTATAGTTGAATTTTCAATGATGTATACACGAAATGATTTTCCACATTTATATAGCTATGTAAATAATATAAGAACTATTGAAGGTGGAGAACATGAATCAGCTTTTAAAACAACTTTAACAAGAATAATGAATGAATATGCCCGTAAGAATAAATTTTTAAAAGAAAAAGAAGCCAATTTTACTGGTGAAGATGTAAGAGAAGGATTAATTGCAATTTTGAGTATTAAGCTTCCAGACCCAGTTTTTGAAGGTCAGACGAAAGCTAAATTAGGAAGTAAAGAAGTTAGGGTTGCTGTAAATGAAATTTTATCAGAATATTTAATTAAATTTCTGGACTCTCATCCTAAAGATACAAAAATGATATTTGAACGCATAAAAGAAGCTGCAAGAGCTCGTATAAACGCAAAAAAAGCTCGAGATAAAGTAAAAAGAAAATCAATTTTTGAAAATTCACCACTTCCTGGAAAACTTGCTGACTGTACATCAACCAATTTAGATGAGACAGAATTATTTATTGTTGAAGGAAATTCAGCTGGTGGTAATGCTAAAACTGCTAGAGATAGAAATTTTCAAGCAATATTGCCATTAAGAGGTAAAATAATTAATGTTGAAAAACATGATATTGAAAGATTAATGAAAAATGAACAAGTTTCAAATATTATATCAGCAATTGGTACTGGGATAGGAGAAAATTTTAATATAGATAAATTAAGATATGGAAAAATTATTATTATGACAGATGCTGATGTTGATGGAGCTCACATAAGAACATTGTTATTAGCATTGTTTTTCAGGTTTATGCCTGAATTAATTAAAGAGGGAAGAATATATGCAGCACAACCACCTTTATATAAATTTAAATCAGGTAAATTTGAAGCTTATTTATATAGCGATGAAGAATTAGAAAAATTAAAGAAAGAGTATCCAAAATTTTCATTACAAAGATATAAAGGGCTTGGTGAAATGAATTCTAATCAATTATGGGACACAACAATGGATCCAGAAAAAAGAAAATTAGTTCAAATTAATATTGATGATCTTGTAGAAACAGAAGAAATTTTGGAAATATTGATGGGAAATGATCCATCAGCAAGAAGAGAATTTATAGAAGAACATGCTTTAAAGATTAAGGAGCTAGATATTTAAATGAATGCCACACGTTCTTTATTGCTGTTAATATTGATGATGTATATTTTTATTATTTTTTATATTATCTTCAGTTTTTTTGTTACACAAAAGAAAAACACGATTAACATCGCAGCAATACAACAACCTATATGTGTGGTAAAATTTAATAGCAGGTATCTACTTTTAAATAAAGATGAAATAATTTTTAAAATTTCGGATGTTCCTATAGTAGGATATCCTCTTATAAATTTTGATGATTATTTTAATTATAAAAACGAATTGTCAAAATTATCTTTAAATCAATTAAATTATATTTCGAGAATTGATTTTGAAAAAAAAATATTATACATAAATGTCGGTTATAAAATTTTTTTTAATTCATGGAAAGATGTTATAAAAAATTTTGAAGATATAATAATTAAATTAAAAAAATATGAACCGGGGAATTATCATCTTCTTTCTGGAGGTAGTTTAATTAGTATTTATTAGGAGGGATAAAATGGCCAAAAAGGTTATTTATGCAATTGATGTCGGAAATTTTTTCATTAAAGGTATAGCATTAGAGGAAGTTAAAGGAAGATTTCAAATGATTTCCAAATCAATAGAGAGAGCTGAGGGGATTGTAAAAGGACAGGTTCAAGATGTGAAAGCATTAAGGAGAAAAATAGAAAATGTTATTTATACTTTAGAAGGGGAAAATAATAAAGCAAAAGAAATAGAAATAATTTTATCTTATGCTACTAATGAATTAAAAATTTCAAGAGAAAGTTATACATTAGAATTCTCTGAACCAAAAGAAATCACAGAAGGAGATTTAGAAAAAATTAAATCAAATATACAACAAAAATATTCTGAATTAAATAAAGAGGTTTTAGATATAAAATTTGTGAATTTTGAGGTGGATGATAAGAAGGTAAAAAATCCGGTAGCTTTTGTTGCGAATTATAGTTTAAATGCGGTGATAAATGTTATTTGGGTACCTGAAAATGCTTTTGCTCCTATTAGAAATACAATAAAAAATTTAGTAGAAGGTGAAATTCCAATATATGATTCGACTTTAGCAGCAGCTTATGGAGTTACAAATACTTCAGATAGAAATCTTGGTGTTGGTATTATAGATTTAGGACATTCAAAAGCAAGAATGTTGATTTTCAAGGATGGAATCCCTAAATTTTATTTGGATTTTGAGGTTGGTATGGAATATGTATTAAAAGATTTAATGCATGTTTTAAAAACATCTGAAGGAGAAGCTTTAAGACTTCTTGAAGAACAGGCAGTTTGTCTTCAAGATACAAAAGTTGTGAAGAAAGTTGACTATTTGAGTTTAGTTGGAGATCATTATGAATATACTACACAGAATTTACTTAATAAAATAGTTTTTGCGAGAACTCGAGAAATAATAAATAAATTAAATAGTGATTTAGCTAAATTAGAATATGAAAATACACTTGAAATAGCTGGAGGACTTCAAGCAGGTATAGTTCATACAGGTGGTGGAGCAAGAATAAAAAATATTGAAAAGACTATTTCTGATTTTATGGGATCTCAAACAAGGTTAGGAGTAGCCTCGAACAATTCATCTAATTTTTATATTGAAAATGCAGATGAATTATTTAAAGATCCATTGTTTTCACCAATTTTAGGAACTATAAATTTATATTTTAGTGGTACAAATATACCAAAATTATATATAGAAGATTCAAAAGATTATGTTGAAAATAATTTTCATGAAGAAAAAGTAGAAAAAAAGGGAGGTTTCTTCTCAAGACTTGGAAGAATCCTTTTAGGGGGTAATGAAGATGCCATTTAATTTGCCTATTGAGGATAATTCTAAAGAAATGTTTCATAAAAGGCCTAAGTATGTTATTAAAGTTATAGGTGTTGGTGGTGCTGGTAACAACGCTATTGAAAGAATGGTAAGATTAGGTGTTGCTGAAGTCGATCTTATTGCGGCTAATACTGATGTGCAAGTTTTGGAAACAAGCAATGCAAAATTTAAATTACAACTTGGAAAGGAATTAACAAGAGGGTTAGGAGCTGGTGGAAATCCGGAAAAAGGGGAAAAAGCTGCCGAAGAAAGTGCTGATGAAATAAGAGAAATGATTCAAGGAACTGATTTGCTGTTCATTACAGCTGGATTTGGTGGTGGAACTGGTACTGGGGCTTCTCCAGTAATAGCTCGTATAGCTAGGGAATTAGGCATATTAACAGTTGCAGTTGTAACTATACCATTTCATTTTGAAGGTTCAACAAAACAAAAAATAGCAAATAGTGGTTTGAATAAATTAAAACCATATGTTGATACGTTAATAAAAATTTCAAATGATAAATTACTTGAAGAAAATGATGATATTCCAATAAGACAAGCTTTTGCAAAAGCTGACGATATTTTATATCAAGGAATAACAGGAATTTCCGATTTAATTACCAAAAAAGGTTTGGTAAATACAGATTTTGCTGATGTGGAATCTGTTTTAAAAAGAAGAGGTTCCGCAATGCTTGGTATTGGTTGGGGTAAAGGACCTAATAAAGCTGAAGAAGCTGCCAAAAATGCCTTAAATTCCAAATTTTTGGAAAATTCAGTTCAAAATGCTACAGCAGCTTTAGTTAATGTTGCAGGTAAAAATCCAACATTAAAAGATTTAAAAATAGTAACTTCTATTTTACATTCATATTCAACCGATGAAGTTAATTTAAAATATGGTATTACTGAAGTTGATGATATGCAACCTGATGAACTAAAGGTTACTATTGTTGCTGCTGGATATAATAAAATATTGAATGATTTTGACGGAGAAAATATTTATGAAATCCCTGCAATATATAGACTGTTTGGGAATAATGTTTTAAATGAAGAAAAGATTAAATTAGAAAAATATTTAGAAGCACAGCAGGGAGATTATGAAGAATAATTTGGAAGAAATTTCTGTTCAACAATTATTTTTTAATAAAAAAATAGATAAAGGAATAAAAATTAAAGACATTGATCCAGCTATACTTTTTGAAAAGTATATGGGTATTCTTTTAGAAAAGAAAGTAACCGATTTGCATTTTTCTGTAGATAAACAGAACTCCGTTATATCTTATAGATTTAATAGTACATTAATAGAATTTGAAAAAATTCCAAAGAAGATATATGATAAAATTTTGACTAAAATTCAGATATTGTCAAAAATAGATGTTGTTAATGATAAGGATCCGTCAGATGGGTCCTTTGCTTTTTATAACCAGAGATTTAGAATTTCATTGATTAGAAACACAGATGGTATAAATTGTGTAATAAGAAAATTGAAAGACATTTCAGATTTAACTGTTGAAAATTTAAATTATCCAGAAAAATTCATTGATTATATAGAAAAAATTAAAATGATGAAAAGCGGCCTTATTCTGTTTTCAGGACCAACAGGTAGTGGTAAATCAACTGCATTAGCATATATTTTACTTGATATTTTGAAATATAAATCAAAAAAGATTATTACAATTGAAAATCCTCTTGAATATCAAATACCAGGTGCTCAGCAAATTGAAATAAATAGTGATTCAGAAAAAACAACTTTATTGAAAAATATTTTAAGACATGATCCAGATATTTTAATGACAGGTGAAATTAGAACAGAAGAAATGTCTAAATTAACTGTAGAAGCAGCTATGACTGGTCATTTGGTTTTTTCTACAATACATTCAAATGATGTTTTTAATGTAATTAATAGATTGATTGAAAAAGGAATTAAACAAAATGATATTTTAAATTCTGTAAAGCTTATATTTAATCAAAACTTTGTAAAAATAAAATGTGATTGTTATGTTGATGAAAACAATAAAGGATGTAACAAATGTCATAATACAGGATATATTTCGATAAAACCAGTTTTTGAAATTCTTGAAATTAATGAATTAACAAAAGAATATTTAAGAAAAAACGACATAAAAAAAATAAAACAAACGCCTTTTTATACATTTTATGAAGATGAATTAAACCAATTACTTATCAAAAGCAAAATATCAATAAATGAATATAAAACTTTTTTTAATGATGAACAGAGGTGAATTTTATGAAATATCATAGTAAAACACCAGAAGAATGGGAAAAATATGATAAGGAAAAAGAAAAGAGGGATTATATAAGAAAAATGCAAAAAAGAAGGCAAAGAACAAATAATCTTATTATTATTTTTATTTCTGTTTTTGCAATAGCACTAATAATATTATCGAAATATTATTTTCCAAGATACAGGTTTGGAGATTCGTTAATAATGGATAGTATATCATTTTCACTAATGTCACCAAATGAATACACATATCCAGATGGATTAAGTATAAATGTTAATATGTTTAATACAGGAAGTAAAAGTAAAAAAATGAAAATAGATTCGTTTGTATTTTATATATATAAAGTAACAGATTCATCTAGTGAAACTTTTTATAGATTTGAATATCCTAATATTATAGATTACGAATTATATCCTTTAGAGAGTAAAAAAATTTTCGATTTAAATTTGGTTAATCCAATGTCGAAGATTCCTAATGGAGATTATGTTGTTGAAGCGAAATTTAATTATAATAATAAAACGATAAAATTGAAAAAACAGTTTAAATATATTCATTCAATTAAATATAATATTTATTTGGAAAAAGCTTTTTATTTAGAAAATGAATATCCTAAATTATATATAGAAGCAAAAAATTATTCATCTGAGACTAAAAGTATTAATCTTATGGGGAAAATTCAAATATTTACTCAAAAAAGAAAGTTGATAAAAGAAGTTCCTGTAAATTTAGGTTATATTACATTAAACTCTTTAGAATATCAAACATTTGAGATAAGTATCCCTCCGGTAAGTAAAGGTATATATGAATTATATTTTGTAAGTGAAGAATTAAATCAGGCTGTTTATATTCCATTAGCAATAACAAATAATATAGAAAAAAAATTAAAAAATGTGAGCTTGTCAATTGACACATATCTTTTTTATCCTGTAAACCAGCTGTTTCAAGGAGATTTTTATATAAATAATTTAGATTTTAAAAAAGAAAGATTTTTAGAAATTGAAGGGTATAATATAAGATTACTAAATATTGAAAATAATACTATTGTTTATAATTATGAGAATAACGAAAAAAAACGAATATATATTAGTGAAGGTGGAAAGGTTCAAATACATTCGGTTTCATATATACCTCCTGTAAAATTATCAATACCTGGTAATTATAAGCTAATTTTTGCTGTAAAATCAAAT
This sequence comes from Marinitoga hydrogenitolerans DSM 16785, assembly GCF_900129175.1. Lineage (NCBI taxonomy): Bacteria > Thermotogati > Thermotogota > Thermotogae > Petrotogales > Petrotogaceae > Marinitoga > Marinitoga hydrogenitolerans. The sequence goes on along the minus strand of NZ_FQUI01000006.1, from coordinate 45,131 downwards.
GAAAACACTGTAGAAAGAACTATGGATTTATATGTTGGAATTTCTCAATAAGGATGTGAAAGAAAATTGTACGGATATATCTCCCTTTTTTTTAAACCAAATGAAAAAGAAAGAATACATTATACAAGTCATTATTGTTCGCTTTGCCATTCATTAAAAAAAGAATTTGGAAATTTATATAGAATGTTTATTGTAAGAGAAGTTTCTTTTTTTTCAATTATTAAACTGAAATTTGATGAGAGAAATTTAAAAGAAATAAGATGTCCATGGGTAGGATTTAAGAAAAGATATATATATAAAGATTTAGAAAAATTTAAGGAATTTTCATATTTAAATGCTTTTATCATATATGGAAAATTATATGATAAATTGTTTGATTCTAATTTAGAGAAAATGTATATATTTATTAAAGGCTTGAGAAAAAAGATTGTAAGTTATTATGGGGAAGAATTTATAAATGAATATGAGAGTATTTTAAAAAAGCAATTTGAAATAGAAAAAAATAATCATGAGTTAGATGAATATTTTTTACCTTCAATTGAAATAACAAAAATGATAATTGAAAAGCATGGGTTAGATCTTCCAGATGATTTTAGTAATTATGTGGGTTCTTTAGTATATCTCTATGATGCTATATATGACTTTGAAAGAGATATAAAAAAAGGAAATTTTAATCCAATAAAAGTTACGTTTAATGTAAATAAATTATCAGACTTATCGAAAGAAGAGAAAGAATATATAAATTTCATTATAGATTATTCAACAAAAGAGATAATAAGTATTTTTGAAAATTCAAAAATAAATAATAAACATTTTGTGAAAAAACTTTTTTCATTTAGTGCAATATATCATAAAAAGAAAATTGAAGAATTATTACTTTCAGATAAAACTAAAAATAAAAAAACAAAAATTGATGATACTTTGTACTTAAAAATATGATTGTTCTCAAATAAAAAAACAAAAATTATTAAAAATGAAAAATGCATAGGGGTTGTTATTGAGTATATATAAAACAAACAAAAATGAAATAAGAGAAGCGATAGAATGGCTTAAAATATAATAACATCCCCCAAATGGGGGATGTTATTATATTTCGTGTATTAATAATCCAGATCTTAATTTTGGTTCAAACCATGTTGACTTTGGTGGCATAGTTTTATCAGCATCCGCTACAGCCATCAATTCTTCGATAGATGTTGGGTACATAGAAAATGCAACTTTCCAATTTTTTCCGTCAATCCATTCTTCTAAAGCTTTAACTCCTCTGATTCCACCTAAAAAGTGAATTCTTGGATCTTTTCTTGGATTTTCTATTCCTAATATAGGAGATAATAAATAATTTTGTAAAATATAAACATCTAATTGTTTTACAGGATCTTTTTCATCTATAATATTTTCTTTAGCTTTTAAAATATACCATTTTTTATTTATATACATTCCAAATTCATGTCTTGATTTTGGTTTGTATGGGGATTCTGGAGCTTCTGCTATTTCAAAATATTCAGAAAGTTTATTCATGAAATCATCATCTGATAAACCGTTTAGATCTTTTACAACTCTGTTATAGTCAAGGATTTTTAATTCATCATGTGGGAAGACAACAGCCATAAAGGAATTATATTCTTCGCTTCCAGTATGTAAAGGATTTTTTGATTTTAAAATTTCTTTTGTTCTTGAGGCTGCTGCTGCTCTATGATGTCCATCAGCAATATACAAAGATTCAACATCTTTAAAAGCATTTTCTAATTCTTCAATTAAATTTTTATTCGTTAAGACCCATAATTCATGATGAACACTTTTTTCATCAACAAAATCATAAATTTTTTCAGCAGCATTAATTCCTTTATTTATCAAATCTTTTATAGTTTCTTTTGATTTAAATGTTAAAAATACAGGACCAGTTTGAGCTTCTAATATCATTATATGTTTTGTTCTATCGTCTTCTTTATCTTGTCTTGTTAATTCGTGTTTTTTTATCAGACCTTTTTGATATTCTTCTACAGAGAAAGTAGCAAAAATTCCTGTTTGTGAATGTCCATTCCATGTTTCTCTGTAGAAGTAAAGTGCTGGTTCTTTTTCTTCAACTAGTACACCATCTTTTTTAAAATTTTCTAAATTTTCTTTCGCTTTTTTATACACTATTTCACTATGTGGATCAATATCATTTTCAAATTCAACTTCCGCTCTTGTAACTCTTAAAAAACTATTTGGGTGTTTAGAAACAATTTCTTTAACCTCATTTTCTTCTAAAACATCATATGGTGGACATGAAAATTCCTCAACCAACTCTTTCTTAGGTCTTAATCCTTTAAATGGTCTAATTATAGACACTTTAATACCTCCCTTATTATATTTATATACCAGAACTATTATATCAGTTAGAGTAATTTTCCTCAAATAGATTTAACAAAAAAATAAGGTGTTATAAAGTAAATATTATCAATTAAAGCAGAAAATCATCTATACTTACATATAAAAAAATAATGAAAAATTTTTCATTATTATTAAAATAAATCATTAAAGTATTTGTCCTGGAGTTCAAACATTTTTCTTTTGTCGTTTTCTGTAATATGGTCATATCCACATATATGAAGAATACCATGAATCAAAATATAAAAAAATTCTTTTTCAAAAGAATTTCCGAATTTTGGTGCTTGTTCTTCTATTTTTTTTACAGATAAAATTATTTCTCCAATAGTTTCTTCATCTAAACCATATTCAAAAGATAATACATCAGTTGGACCATTTTTTTTTCTATATTCTTCGTTATATTTTTTTATAGTGTTGTTATCAGTAATAAGAATATTTATTTCATAGTCACTATCACCAATTTCATTGTTTAATACTTTCTTAGTAATTTCTTCAACTTTTTTTATATCGATATGTTTAATATTTTGTTCATTGAAAATATTTATTTTCATTTTTTATTCACCTCTTTGAGAAGTTCTTTAGATATTTCTGGATAACTAATTCTTGTATGATTCATATTTAAAACAGTTTCTATCATAGCGCTTTTGATTTTTTTTATTTCTCGTAATGTTAGTCCACAATCGTCTAATTGTCCTTCAAGGAAAAGTTCTTGTATTAAATCATCAATTTTTTCTTCAATATTTTTTTTGTTAATATCTTTCATACTTCTTGTAATAGCTTCCACATTATCTGCAATCATTAATATAGCAGCTTCTTTAAACTGAGGAATAGGACCTGGATATTTGTATACGTCTGGAGATAAATCTTCATCTAATTCTAAACTTTTATGAAAAAAATAACGCTTTATTCTTGTTCCGTGATGTTGAACAATTAAATCTTCTATTAAAATCGGTAATTTGTATTTTTTAGCCAATTCTTGACCTTTTGTTACATGAAGATTTAGGATTAATGCGCTTAATTTGGGGTTTATTTTATCATGTGGATTTAACCCTTTTTGATTCTCCGTGAAAAATAGTGGTCGTAGAGATTTTCCAATATCATGAAAATAAGCACCAACCCTTAATAAAACAGGATTGGCATCGATAACTTCAGATGCGCTTTCTACCAAATTTGCTATGATTAAACTATGATAATACGTTCCAGAAGCGTTTAGTGAAAGTTTTCTCAGTAATGGATGGTTTAAATTACCTAATTCTAAAAGACCAATATCTGAGTATACACGTGTGATATATTCTAAATAAGGTAAAGTTCCTAAAATAAAAAGCATTTGAATAAGGTTTGAGATAAAGATTTGTGGAATAGCTATCAAATTAAATTCGTTATAAATAATATAGGTGATTGTTTGAGAAATCGTAGCTCCCAAAAATGGTATGATAAGTCTTACACGAGAATATATTTTTTGACTTAAATAAGAACTTATAAATCCAATTATAAAAAGAGAGATAAATGTTTTAAGTGGATTGCCAATTAAAAAAGAAAAATAAAAAGCAAAAATTATTGAGGATAAAAAGCCTAGATAAAAATTCATCATAAGCGTAATTGTAACAACAACAAATAAAGGGGTAATTGAAGGATTAGAAAAATATTTTGATGACAATAGATTGAAAATAATACCTAAGTCTAAAATCAATATAAAAGTAGCCCAATAATTAAATGGGTGCAATTTGAAATTTTTATCTTTTTTTATTAAATATTGAATAATGAAAAACCAAAAAGGAATAAAAACTATTGTGAAGTTAAATAAAAAACTCCAAGTAATATCATTCCATAGTAAAATTTCTGTAACAAAAAATAAAAAAAGGAAATTAATAAGAAAAAAGAAATTTTGAAAAACTTTAGTTTTTCCCATTTTTTTCACCCTTGATTCTTTCATAATAATCATAAGCTTTTATAATTTCTTTCACAAGAGGATTTCTAACAACATCATTCTGAGTTAATTCAATGAAAGAAATTCCTTTTATCTTTTTTAAAATATTTTGAACAATTAATAATCCAGAATCCTTTTTGTTTTCTAAATCGATTTGTGTAATATCACCTGTTATAACTGCTCTAGAATTAAAACCAATTCTGGTTAAAAACATTTTCATTTGATAATATGTGCTATTTTGAGCTTCATCAAGTATTATAAAAGCATTATTTAGCGTTCTTCCTCTCATATATGCAAGTGGAACAACTTCAATAATTCCTTTTTCTTTATATTCAGCAACTTTATCAGCGTTAATGAAATCCATTAAAGAATCATATAAAGGTCTTAAATAAGGATCAACTTTTTCATATAAAGTTCCAGGTAAAAAACCTAATTTTTCTCCAGCTTCAACAGCAGGTCGGGTTAAAATAATTCTTTGAACTCTCCCGGTTTTTAAAAATTCAACAGCCATAGCCACTGCTAAATAGGTTTTTCCTGTTCCTGCAGGTCCAATACAAAAGACTATATCATTTTTTTTCATTGATTGTATATAGTCTGATTGACCATGAGTTTTTGCCTGAACCCTTAAACCACTCACGGTAGTGTTAACAACTTGATTATAATTTGCCTTCTGTGATTTTGTCAAATCATTTTCGGATTCATATAAAGAAACAATATATTGAAACTCTGTCCAATCTATTAAATGTCCATTAGATGTAATATCAATAATTTCTTTTAATATATTTTTTACTTTAACTAGACTTTTTTCTCTTTCACTATTTATTATAATTTTATTTTCAGAATAAGAAATTTGTACATTAAATTTATTTTTTAAATATTTTACACGATTATTATACGTACCAAATATTTCAATTAATTCAATTTCCTCAGGGATATTTAAATAATCTTTAATACAAATCACCTCTTGAAATATCAATATTTTTTATCATAGTCAACAATTGAAAGTGGAATGCCATCTTTTAAATATTTTTTTATGCTATCAATTGTATAATTAATTCCTGCAGTAGTAGCATGATATGAATATCCACCAACATGTGGTGAAAGGATTACATTATCAAATTCCCAAATTGGATAGTTTGAAGGCATTACATTTTTGTTTTCTGAAGTTGGATAATTAAACCACACGTCTAAAGCAACGCCTTTTAAAATACCATTTTTTAAAGCGTTATATAAACCTTCCTCATGAATTAATTTGCCTCTACCTACATTTATTAAAAATTTATCTTTCATTTTCATTAAACGATCTTCGTTAATAATTTCATAAGTTTTTTCTGTTAAAGGAAGTGTTAAAAATAATATTTCGCTATCTTCAATAATTTTGTCTATATCATAATAAACCTTATCAACACTTTTGGGTAATTCATTAATTTTACGATTTTTTAAAATATAAATTTTTGTATTAAAAGGTTTTAAAAAATCAGCTATATTTTGGCCTATAGCACCAAATCCCAAAATTCCAATTTTCTTTTTTTGAATGGAGTTCCATGATTCAAAAATAGACTCACCAACGGTAAAACCATGCCAAATTCCTTTTTTTAAGTCATTATGAAAATGAATGATTTTTCCAAGTAAAGCTAATGCTAAAGCAACAGCTCTTTCTGCAACATATTTTCCGTTTCCATGAGCATTTGAAATAATAATATTTCGCTCTTTTAAACAATCTAATGGTAATTGTTCAACCCCTGCAAAAGGAACAAAGATAATTTTTAATTTTTCAGCTAATTCAAGTTCCTTTTTTGTAATAAAGCCACCAATTATTGCATCTGCATCTTTTAATAGCTCTTCTTTTGATAATTTTTCTTTTTCAGGAAAGATAAGTTCAATATCAGGATACTCTAACTTTAGTTTATTTAATTTTTCATTCCAATATGAATTAAATTTGTGTAAAAATAAGAATTTCAAAAAAACTCACTCCCATATTAGAAATTTTTTAATTTTTTACCTAATAGTTCTTCAATATCTTTTCTAAATATTCTAATTGTTACATAAGCCATACCTTCTGTCATATTAAAGCCTTCATCTATTTGTTGAGCACCTCTGATTGTGCCCCATAAAGAAGATTCGATGCTTTTATTCTGTAAAACAAAATCTTTAACGGTTGTTTTTGAATCAATATAAACTCCATAAATATATTCTACTGCTTTAGAATAAGCATCCTGCCTTGCAGCTTCAAGAGCAGCTAATTTGGCTTGTGCAACCTGCGGAAATGCTTTATAATCTATAATCCCAAATCCCTTAAAATCATGATAAGCTGCCCCTTTTTGATTTTCAGGTTGAGAAAAAGGACTTGAATTCATTACACTACATGAAGTTAGAAAAAGCATAAAAACGATTAAAACCACCAAAAATCCCTTTTTCATTCATTTCCCCTCCATATTTTTAATTTGAAATTCATCTATATTATACCACAAATTGATTTTATTCTTTTCTGATTATATTGTATTTTTGAACACAAAATTTTAAAATAAATAAACATAATAATGATATAATTAATATATACTGGTATATTTCTTTTTACCATGAGGTGAAATTATGAAAGAAGTAAAAGTATCATTTGGTATTCATAATGAAGAGGAAAAAAATTATATAGTAACTTTACTATATAATACATTTTATGAAAAATTCAAACCTGTTTTTTTAACTAAAACAAAATCTTTAAAATTACTCAAAAACTATATTTTTTTTGATAATATTATTGTTTCCAGGGATATCAATGATAACATATTAGGAATAGCTGCCATAAAATATAAAGGTTTTTCATGGTTAAATTTAGATTTTATTGACATTTTAAAAGAATATAAATTTGCAACTTTAAAAGTCATTTTTAGAGGTATTTGTTTACTTAATACGCAAAAATGTGGCAAATATTTATTATTAGATGATATTGTTGTTATTCCAGATAAAAGAGGTTTAGGAATTGGAACAAAAATTATATATTATTTGTTTGATTATGCTAAAAAGAAAAACTTAAAAGGAGTTAAATTATTTGTTATAAAAGAAAATATAAGAGCAAGACAACTTTATGAGAAATTAGGTTTTAAAGTTATCAAATTTCATAAAATCCCAATTTTATGGGAAAAATATTTTGATATAAAAGGATTTTATGAAATGACATTTGATTTTTAATGGAGGGATAATATGTTATGGATTAGAAAAATTTTTCAATCTTTTGTCGAACTTCCGGGGCTTTTTATTACTTTAATTATATTATTAAATTTTAGACTAAGAAAAACGAAAATTTCAAGAAAAATGATTATAATAACAGCAGTAATTATATATATTTTTTCAATACAAATAACTTCAAGAGTTTTAGTTTCCCCGTTGGAAGATGCATTTGAACCAATAAATTATAATGAAATAAATAAATCTATTCCTTCAATAATTGTAGTTTTAGGTGGAGGAGCTATACCAAAAACCCCAAACTCTCCAGTAATAGGAGAATTGTCTGATCAAACATTTAAAAGGATTTTTGCAGGATATGAATTGTATAAAACAACAAATTTTCCTATAGTTATTTCTGGGGGGCGTCCTCCAAATACAGAATATGTTCCAGAGGCGTTAATTATGAGAGATTATTTAGTGAGATTTGGAGTGAATCCTTCAAGTATTTTTATTGAACCTGATTCTCAAACAACAGAGGAAAATGCAAAATATGTGAATTCTTTGATTGAAAGTATGAAAATAAATCGAATGTTTTTAGTAACCTCTGCAATTCATTTGCCTCGCTCATATAAGATATTTAAGCAATTTATAAATGAAAATATAAAAATAATACCAGTCCCATCAAATTATTTGATAACAAGGGATAAAATAACATGGATAGATTTTAAACCTGATATAGATGCTTTAAGATCTAATGCAATGGCAATACATGAATATATAGGAATGATATATTTTTTTATATTTAAATAAGTAAATATTTTTATGAAGAGGGTGATTTTATGAAATGTCATGGTTGTGGAGTAGAAATACAAACAAATAATCCGGAAAAACCAGGTTTTTTACCAGAACATGTATTTGAAAAATTTATTGGTCAAGAGGATAAAGCCTTATGCCAGAGATGCTTTAAATTAAAACATTATGGCGAATTAATTCCAGTTACAATAAATAAAGATTTTTATAATCAATTAAAAAGTATAATTCATGAATTTGATACAGTTTTATGGGTTATCGATATTATTGATTTTGAAGGTACTTTTGATAAAGATATATTAAATTTAGTAAAAAATAAGAATCTATTTTTAATAATTAATAAAGTTGATTTGCTACCGAAAAGCGTACCTTTTGTCGAATTGAAGGATTGGGTTTATAATAGAGTAAAAAATGAAATTAATATTAAAAAAGATAATATTCGTTTAATAAGTGCGAAAAGAGATTTCGGTATAAATAGATTAATAAGAATTTTAAAAGAAAAAGGAATAAAAAAAGTTATTGTAATAGGAACAACTAATGTAGGAAAATCTTCATTATTAAATAACATAACAAATGTAAAAATCACAACAAGTTCATTTCCTGGGACAACATTAGGAATAGTAAAAAGAAAAATTCAGGATATTGAAATATATGATACACCTGGAATTGAAACAAACAAAAGATTTACAGATTTTTTTGATATATATACACAGGTGGAAATGATTCCGCATAAAACTATTAGTAGAAAAACATTTAAACCAGATGTTGGTAAAGTTATATTTATAAGTGCATTTTTTAGATTTAAAATTTTATCTTTAGCTAAAGATAGTTTAAAACCAATTTTCTTGATATTTGCACCTGAAAAAATAGCCTTTCATCAAACAAAAGAAGAAAGAGTAAATGAATTATTAAAAAATAACGTAGGGGATGTTCTATTTCCACCATATGAAAAGGAATACCCTATTAATATTGAGTATGAAAAAGAAATATATACAATAGATGAAAATGAAGAATTAGCAATTCCAGGGTTGGGTTGGATTTCCGTTAGAAGAGGTCCTTTGAATATAGAAATAGTAAAACCTAATAATATTGAATTAATTGTTAGGAAACCATTAATTAGTCCAAAAAGAGGGTAAATAAAAAGTGGAGGTGTTAGAATGAAGTTAAAAGAGCAAGGTATTATTGTTGGAGTTTCAAACAGGCATGTTCATCTTTCAAGAGAAGATTTAGAAATATTATTCGGAGAAGGTTATGAGTTGCATCCAATAAAGGATTTAAAGCAACCTGGACAATATGCAGCTGAAGAGGTAGTTACATTAGTTGGTCCTAAAGGAAAGATTGAAAGGGTTAGGGTTTTAGGTCCAGTAAGAAAAGAAACACAAATTGAAATATCTCAAACAGATGCATTTAAATTAGGAGTGAAACCACCAGTTAGAGATTCTGGCGATTTAGATGGAACACCAGGTATAAAAATTGTAGGACCAAATGGTGAAGTTGAAACAAATAAAGGTTTAATATTAGCAAAAAGGCATATTCATATGCTTCCAGAAGATGCAGAAAAATATGGTGTTAAAGATAAAGACTTAGTTTATGTTGCTGTTGATAAGGGTAGTAGAAAGTTAATATTTGGGGATGTTTTAATTAGAGTAAGCCCTAAATATGCATTAGAATTTCATGTTGATACAGATGAAGCTAATGCAGCATTAATAAAAACAGGTGATGAAGTAAAAATAGTAGAAGAATTCTAATATTGTATTTTTAATAAAATCTCCCGGATTCGGGAGATTTTATTAATCTAAAAAATATGCAGCTTTTTACTTGACTAAAAAGACTTTTTATTGTATAATATATTGGGTTTGCAGGTGTAGCTTCAACAGGTTAGAGCGCTGCCTTGGTAAGGCAGAGGTTGTGGGTTCGAGTCCCATCACCTGCTCCAGTAACTCCCCGGATTTCGGGGATTTTATTTTATATAGTCAGGGGGATTTTAATGAAATCTTGGGAATATTATAATAAAATTGCCGATAATTATGACGAAATGTATGCAGAGCCTTATTGGGAAATGCATAATAAAGTTTCTGAAAAGATAATATTTGATAATATTAATATAAAAAAAGGAAAAATTCTTGATATTGGTGCAGGGACAGGTTACTGGTCAAAAATATTTTTAGAAAAAGGTTTTGACGTATATGCTGTGGAACCTTCAGAAAGAATGTGCGAAATATTAGAAAATAGATTTTCAGGGTTTAATAATATAAAAATAATTAATGGTTATGGAGAAAATTTACCGTTAGAAGATAATATGTTTGATATTGTTCTTGCAATGGGTGATGTTTTGAGTTATGCAGAAAATCAAGAAGAATTTATTGATGAGGTTAATAGAGTACTTAAAAAAGACGGATATTTTATTGGAACTGTAGATAATTTGAATAAATTTATTTTTGATGCTTTTTTTTCTAAAGATTTTGATATAATAGAAGTAATGAAAAAGAAAAAAAGAATAAAAATAGGATCTTCTAAATTTATGTCGTTTTATTCTACTTTATTTACTAAAAATGATTTAGAGAAAATTTTATCACAATTTTTTAAAAATATAAATATTTACGGAATTATGCCTTTTTCCTGGGAAGGTGATTCTGATTTTTCAAAATATTGGGCAGAAGTGTTAGAGTTGGAAATAAAATTTTCTAAAAGTTTATTTGATGTTGCTGAACATTTAATGTATTTGGTTGTGAAATAATGAGTAAATATAAATTAAGAACCTTACGAGTTGAATCTTTAATTAAATTAGCACAATCTGGAGATAAGGAAGCAATGAATATGATCATGGTAAAGTTTGAACCCATGATTAAATCTATTGCTTCTAAGTATTATGGTGCTTGGGCAGAATTTCAGGATTTAGTACAAATAGGGTTTGTAGGATTGATTCAAGGGGTTTATTCCTTTGACGAAAACAATAACACAAAATTTTCAACTTTTGCTTATTTGAATATATCATCAGAAATAAAGTCGTTTTTAACTTATTTAAATAGATTAAAAAATAAAGTTCTCTCAGATGCAGTAAGTATAGAATCTATGTTTGAGGATTATTCTGAAGATTCTGATTATTATTTTGAAGTTCCATCAGAAACAGATTTATATCAATCAGTAGTATATAATTATATTTTTGAAAGATCCATTGAACAAATGAAAGAAATTGAGAAAGATATTGTAAAAATGTGGTTAGATAATAATTCGTATGAAGAGATATCAGAGGAATTAAATATTGCTAAAAAAAAGGTGGATAATACAATACAAAAGTTTAAGAAAGTTGCGAATAGGGTAATGAAATATGTAAATGCATCTATAACGATAGGAGGAAAATAATGAGGATAACAAGACTTTTGCTATATTTAGCCATAATATTATCAGTTATTTCAATAATAATGTCTATAGGGAGTGAAATAAGATATTCTAAATTTCAAAATTACATGGAAAGTCTTTTTAATAGGCAAAATACAAAGGTAAACGACAGCATTTCTCAATTAAATACAAAAATTGAAGAAATGAATAAATATTTTGAACCTAATGGCATTGTAGAAAAGTTTATTAATTATAAAAGCAATTTAGAAAAGCATTTAAATGATTTAGAGAAATTATTAACTATAGCTCAGGAAGATAAAAATGTAGGGTATTTTCAGTTATATATTATAGGCTCTCGGGAAGTCTGGATAGGTATAAAAGATAAAAGTGATAAATACGTGTTTCAGGGAATGTTAAAGCCTGGATTATCTCCATATAAATTTTATTTTTTCAAGGACCCATCAATTAGAACTTCTTATACAATTAATATTCCATATGATGCAAAGATGCAAACAGCTAATCCAAACAATATATATTTTTTAATTCAAGAACCAGGACAAAGAAGATTAAAGCAAATGCCTGCAGCTAAGCTTGAAAATATTTCTGAAGATTTAAATTTATATATACCCACTATTAGAGGGAAATAGGATTATATAAAACTTTAATTTTAAATAAATTTCTGGTATAATATATGAGAAAGTTATCACTTGATATACAGGAGGGAAAGATATGGACTATAATCATATAGAAATTGAGAAGAACTGGCAAAAAGAATGGGAAGAAAAAGGAGTTTTTAAAACTTCACAAAAAAATGAAAAAGAAAAATATTATGTATTAACGATGTTTCCATATCCGTCAGGAACTATACATGTAGGACACGTTAAAAATTATGTTATTGGTGATGTTGTTGCGAGATATAAAAGAATGCAAGGGCATAATGTTTTACATCCTTTTGGGTATGATGCTTTTGGCTTGCCAGCTGAAAATGCTGCGATTAAAAATAACGTTGATCCAGGAAAATGGACATTTAAAAATATTGAAATTATAAGAGAGCAAATAAAAAAAATTGGGATTAGTTATGATTGGGATAGAGAGATTGCAACATGTACAGAAGATTATTATAAATGGACTCAATGGATATTTTTAAAGTTATATGAAAAAGGTTTAGCCTATAAGAAAAATGCTGCAGTTAATTGGTGTCCAAGTTGTAAAACAGTTTTAGCTAATGAACAAGTGGTTAATGGAAAATGTGAAAGATGTGGAACAGAAATAGAAATGAAAAAACTCGAACAATGGTATTTTAAAATAACAGATTATTCAGAGAGATTATTAGACGACTTGAAAAAGCTTGAAGGTTGGCCTGAAAATGTTAAAATTATGCAAAAAAATTGGATTGGTAAGAGTGTTGGAGCTGAAGTGAATTTTACTATTGAGGGTAATAATAAAAAATTATCAGTTTTCACAACAAGACCAGACACTCTTTGGGGAGTAACTTTCATGGCGCTAGCTCCAGAATCACCATTAGTAGAAGAATTAACAACTCCAGAGCAAAAGAAAGAAGTAGAAGAATTTTTAAATAGAGTAACTAAAGAAGATAAATTTAAGAGAATTGCACAAGGTGCAAAGAAAGATGGGGCCTTTACAGGAAGTTATGCAATTAATCCAGTAAACGGAGAAAAAATACCTATTTATGTAGCTAATTATATCTTATTTGAGTATGGTACTGGAGCAATTATGGCTGTTCCTGCACATGATCAAAGAGATTTTGAATTTGCAAAAGAATTTAATTTACCTATAAGACTCGTTATTAAACCCGAAGGTTCTGATTTAACTGAAGAAGATTTATCAGAAGCATTTACTGAAGATGGTATAATGGTTAACTCAGATAAATTTAATGGTATGAAAAACAGAAATGCGTTACATAAAATAATAGAATGGCTTGAAGAAAAAAATATTGGTAAAAAAAGTGTTCAATATAAATTAAGGGATTGGTTGATATCAAGGCAAAGATATTGGGGAGCACCGATACCAATTGTCTATTGTGATGAATGTGGTGTTGTTCCAGTTCCTGAAAAGGATTTACCAGTTAAATTGCCAACTAATGTAAAATTTGAACCTGCAGGTAAAAGTCCTTTAACTTATACAGAAGAATTTATTAATACAACATGTCCAAAATGTGGAAAACAAGCAAGAAGAGAAGTGGATACAATGGATACATTTGTTGATAGTAGTTGGTATTATTTGAGATATATTAATCCAAAAATGAAAGATAAACCATTTGATTCAGATGATGTGAATTATTGGTTACCTGTTGATCAATATATAGGTGGAGTAGAACATGCGATTTTACATTTATTATATTCAAGATTTATCACAAAAGTATTATATGATTTGGGATATGTAGATTTTACTGAACCTTTTTCAAATTTATTTACACAAGGAATGATTTATAAAAACGGTGCTAAGATGTCAAAATCAAAAGGAAACGTTGTATCACCAGATGAAATGGTTGAGAAATATGGAGCAGATACATTAAGACTATATATGTTATTTATGGGGCCACCAGAAAAAGATGCAGAATGGAATGATGCAGGTTTAGAAGGTGTGGCAAGATTCATGAACAAAGTGTGGAATTTAATGTCAAAAATAATTGAAGTTACAAAAGATGTGAATATTGAAAATATGAAATTAAATACAAAAGAAGAAAAATCTTTGAGAAGAAAATTACATCAAATGATTTCGAAAATTACAAATGATATTGAAAAGAATTTTCAATTTAATACTGCAATTAGTGGTATGATGGAATTAATGAATGAATTAAATGCATATATGAATAATGTTGATGAAAAGAATTGGAATAAAGAATTATTAAAAGAATTAGCATATGATTTTGTTATTTTATTATCGCCATTTGCACCACATTTATCAGAGGAATTATGGCATATGATGGGGCATAATACATTTGTTTTAGATGCTCAATGGCCAACGGTTGATGAAAAGGCTTTAGAAGTTGAGGAATTAGAAATTGTTGTTCAGGTAAATGGTAAAGTAAGAGCCAAGATAATTGTTAATGCTAATTCTTCAGAAGAAGAAATAAAAAACAAAGCATTTGAAAATGATAAGGTAAAAAAATACATAGAAAATGCTGAAATAAAAAAGGTAATTTTGGTAAAAGGGAAATTACTTAATATAGTAATAAAAAAGTGATTGGGGGTAAATTATGAAAAATCCTAAAATACCAAAACCAACTATTAAAAGACTTGCAATGTATTATAGGTGTTTAGAAAATAAAAAATCTATGGGACTTCAAAAAACGTCATCAAAAGAATTAGCAGAGTCTTTACACATTAAAGCAAGTCAAATTAGAAAAGATTTGTCTTATTTTGGAGAGTTTGGAAAACGTGGTGTAGGATATGACATTGATAAATTACAAAGTTCTATAAAAACCATTTTAGGGCTTAATAAAAAATGGAATGTAGCAGTAATTGGTGTAGGAAATTTGGGTTCTGCAATTGCGAACTATACAGGACTTGAAAAAAATGGTTTTTTTATCAAAGCAGGATTTGATAAAGATAAAACGAAAATTGGAACACAAATATCTGCAGGTGTACTTGTATATGATATGAAAGATATAAGTAAGGTATGTACCGAAAAAAATATTGAAATTGCTATTTTAACAGTGCCAGCCGAAGTAGCTCAAAAAGTTGCTGACCAATTAGTTAAAACAGGGATAAAAGGTATTTTAAATTTTGCACCAACATCACTAACTTTACCTGAAAACATTGCTGTTGAAAATGTCGACTTTACAATTTCGTTAAAAGCATTAACATATGATATTGTTTCTAATAACGATATATACGAAATAGAAGATTAAAGAGCCGGGGTGGCGGAATTGGCAGACGCGTATGATTCAGAATCATATGGGCTTTAGCCTATGCGGGTTCAAGTCCCGTCTCCGGCACCAAAACCCGCATTTGCGGGTTTTTTTAATGTGAGGTGAAAATATGGGAAAGTTATATATAATAGGAACACCAATAGGTAATCTAAAAGATATATCATTAAGAGCTGTTGAAATATTAAAAGAATCTGATATTATTTTTGTTGAAGATAAAAGAGTTACTATAAAATTATTAAATAGTTTAGAGATTGGAAAAAAAGAGTTATTTACATTTAGTGAATATAATGCACATAAAGTTTTGAATAAAGCTATTGGAATTATAAAAGAAAATAATATTTGTTCTTTAGTAAGTGATGCTGGGATGCCTGTGATTTCTGATCCTGGTTATCAATTAATTAATAAATGTTGGGAAGAAAATATTGAGATTGATATTATACCAGGACCAAATGCACCATCTGCTGCAATTGCTATTAGTGGGTTCCCAGGATCCAAATACATGTTTCAAGGATTTCTTCCAAGAGGAAAAAACAAAAGGCGTCTTTTCAGAAAAATGAAGGACTTGGGGATTTTATTTGTTTTTTTTGAATCACCACAAAGATTAAATAATACTTTAAAAGAAATACTTGAAATAGTTGGAAATAGAGATATATTTATAGCTAGAGAAATGACAAAAGTTCATCAAGAATTATTTAGAGGAAAAGTTAGTGAAGCTATACAACATTTTTCCAAGAAAAATGTTAAAGGTGAAATAACTGTAGTCTTATCTGGAAAAGAGGATGAAAATGAAAAAATTTAAAAGTTTATTAGAACTAATAAATTGGATTTCTTTAGAATTGGAAAAAACAAATTTATTTGATGATACTGTCGTTTTTGAAGGAGATATTTCAAGAGCTAAGATTAGTAGCGCTGGAGATTTATTTATTGAGGTTTCTCAAAGAAATGAAAAGGGGAAAACATTTAAAATAAATGTATTTCTTTCTAGATATTATATAAAAACACTTATTGACAATCTTGGGTTAAAAAATATAAAGGAATTAGAGAATAAAAGTTGGAATTTTTTAGGTAAGATTTCATTTTGGCCAACAACATCCACTTTTGCTATTAGATTGCAATCACTTTTTCCTCTTGGTGATTCAAAATTAGAAAAAAGAAGAAAAGAAATAATAAAAAGATTGAAAATTAAAGGACTTTTAAGGGAAAGAGAAAATAAATTAGAATCTTTACAGCCTATCAGAAAAATAGCAGTAATATCTTCAGAAACAGCTGCTGGATATGGCGATTTTATAAAAAATATTAATAAATTAAAAAATCCTCCTTTAATACATTTATATCCTTCTTCAATGCAAGGAGTAGAAGTTCCAATTAATGTTAGCAAAGCTTTAAAAAGAATTATTGAATCTAAAATTAATTATGATGTTATAGCATTAATTAGAGGTGGAGGGTCACAATCTGATTTGATGTATTTCGATGATTACAATTTAGCTGAAAATATTGCATGGGTTTCTAATAATAAAATTCCAGTTTTGACAGGAATTGGGCATGAGCAAGATATAACAATTCCTGATTATGTTTCTTATATGAGATTTTCTACTCCAACTGAGGTAGCAAGATCTATTGTAAATCAAATTGAAGTATTTAATAATCAAATAAATGATAATTTTCAAAATATAATATATTCTATAAATAATATTTTTTTGCATGCGGAATTTTATACAAAAAATATACTAAATAATTTAAGCGTATTAATTGATCAGTTTTTTGAAGAAGAAAAAAATAAAATGAATGTATATCATAATTCTCTAACTTTTTTTGAAAGAATATTAGAAAACTCAGAATCTTTTATTTCTAAGGAATTAAATTCTTTTGATTTTATTTCTAAGTATATAAACAATGAAATTAATATAATAAAAAATGATAATTATAATATTGAAAAAACAATAAGAAATCTTTTTGAAGTTTATGAATCGAATCTTTTAAAGAAATTAAATGATTATTATTTAGAAATAACTAAAAACAGTCCGTTCAGTTCATTTTTAAGTGGTGGAGCAGTATTGGTTCAAAATTCTGAAGTTATTGATAGCGTTTATAAATTAGATAAAAAGAAAAATTTAGAAATTAAATTAAGAGATGGAGAAGTAGAAAGTATAATAAAAGAGGTAAAATATTATAAGGAGGAAATGAAATGACTATTAATGAAATATTAAAAATGACAAAAACAGAATTGAAAAAGCATTCTTTTAAAGATATTTCAAATATGCTTGAATTAATATCTCAAACATTTCAAAAAAACAGTAACGATTTAGATATTGAATATGCCTTAGAAATATATAAAAAAGGTTTGGATTTATTATTAATTGCCAAGGAAAAGTTGTCAATTACAAAGGAAGAAAAAGAAAAAATAGATAGAAAATTTGAAGAGATTAAAGAAAAATTTGAAAGTTAAATAAATATACTAAAATTCTAAGTTGTTTCTAAGGAAATTTTAAGGTTTGTGCTGTATTATAAAAATAGAAAACTTAGAATTTTGGGGGTGATAATATGAAAAAGATTTTAGGAGTTTTATTATTAATGTTATTAAGCATTTCCATGTTTTCCTGGGTTAATATTCCGATTTTAGATGCTAATAAATTGTTTGAAGTGAAGGGTACTATAGACGAAATAAATACTCATGAAAACAGTAGATTTATGTTTTTAACATTAAAAGATAAAGGAGATTTCAAAGCGATTTTTCCAAACGCACCAATATTAGAAAAGTGGTTTGAAAATAACACAAATATAACTCTTTATGGGTATTATGTAGAATTAAAAACTGATAAATATTTTATTCCAGTGAAAATCGATTATAAAAACAAAACAGTAGATTTAAGAAAAGAAATCGCTAGAAGATTATACCAAAAAAAACAATATCAAGATATGATTTATCACAGAAAACTAATGGAATATAGAACACCTTATCCACATATGCAACAATATCCATATCCTTATAATTACAATTATAAATTTAAACGACCTGGGTTTAATCAATCGAATAGATATTTTCCAACTCCATATTATAATCCATACAAACCACCAATTAAATAATACATTAAACAAAAGGCATCCTCAATATTTGTAGGATGCCTTTTATAAATGAATATTTTATAAATGAATATTCATTTTATAGAATAATTAGGAGCCTTTTTTGTAATTGAAATATCATGAGGATGACTTTCTTTAATACTTGAAGAGGTTATTTTTATAAATTCGGCTTTCTCATGTAAATCATCAATATCTTTTGCGCCAATATACCCCATTCCCGATTTTAGCCCACCTAATAGTTGATATACAATTTCTTTCACTTTACCCTTATAAGGAACCATTCCTTCAACACCTTCTGGAACAAGTTTATCCGTATTAGTTATATTCTCCTGAAAATATCTATCTTTACTGCCTTTTTTCATTGCACTAATTGATCCCATACCTCTATAAGTTTTATATTTTCTTCCTTGATATAATATTGTTTCTCCAGGCGCTTCTTCTGTTCCAGCAAATAAACTTCCAAGCATTACAGTATTTGCACCTGCAGCTAAAGCTTTTACAATGTCTCCTGAATACCTTATTCCACCATCAGCAATTACGGGGATATTATATTTTTTTGCAATTTTTACTACATCCATTATAGCAGTTAATTGTGGAACTCCAATACCTGCAACAACTCTGGTAGTGCATATTGAACCAGGACCAATACCAACTTTTAAGGCATCTGCACCGGCTTTTATTAAGTCTTTTGAAGCTTCTTCTGTTGCGATATTTCCAGCTATAATAGGTGTTTCAGGAAATTTAGATTTTAATAATTTTATAGTTTCTATAATGTTTTTAGAATGGCCATGTGCTGAGTCAAGAACAATTATATCAACATTGGCATTAATTAATGCTGTGGCTCTTTCTAATGCATCAGAAATTCCTATAGCAGCACCAACTAACAATCGTCCTTTATTATCTCGAGAAGCATTTGGATGTTCCATTACAGAAACAATATCTTTTATTGTTATTAATCCTATTAATTCCTGTTTTTCATTTATTATAGGAAGTTTTTCTATTTTGTTTTCATGAAGTATTTCTTTAGCTTCTTTAATTGTTATATGAGGACTAGCAACAATTAATTTTTTAAATGGTGTCATTAAATCTTTAGCTTTTTTATTCGAATCTTTTTCAAATCTCATATCTCTATTTGTTAGAATACCTAATAATTTGTTGTCTTCATTCACGACAGGAAGACCACCTATTTTATAGTCATGCATTATTGCTTCAGCTTTAAATATAGTTGTGTCAGGAGAAATGGTAACTGGATCATATATAATACCATTTTCTGATTTTTTAACTTTTTCAATTTCATGTGCTTGTTCTTCTATACTTAAATTTTTATGAATAATTCCAATACCGCCCAAATGTGCCATAGCTTTTGCCATGGAGCTTTCTGTTACGGTGTCCATAGCAGCAGATAAAAACGGAGTATTTAAATATATATTTTTAACTAATAATGAATTTGTTTTAATCAGTGAAGGAGTAACTTCGCTATATTTTGGTAATAATAGTACATCATCAAATGTTAGTGTTTCTCTAAACATAAAACTCTCTCCTTTCATTCCCATTCAATTGTCGCTGGTGGTTTCGAGGTAATATCATACACAACCCTTCCAACACCCTTAATTTCATTTGTAATTCTATTAGAAACTTTTTCAAGTATATCAAAAGGTATTTTTGACCAATTTGCAGTCATTCCTTCTACACTATCCACACTTCTAATTGCAAGAACATAATCATAATTTCTTTCATCTCCTACTACTCCAACTGTTTTTATAGATGTTAAAACAGTAAAGGCTTGCCATACTTTATTGTACCAATTATATTCTTTTAAAGTTTCTATAAATATTTGATCTGCTCTTCTTAAAATATTAAGTTTTTCTTCAGTTATTTCTCCAATAATTCTTATTGCTAATCCAGGGCCTGGAAAGGGATGTCTATATAATATATGTTTTGGTATTCCTAAAATTTCTCCTATTTTCCTCACTTCGTCTTTAAATAAAAATTTTAAGGGTTCTATTATTTTGAGATTGATATTTTCAGGGAGACCACCAACATTATGATGGCTTTTTATTTTTGCAGTATTTTTTCCGGATGCTGCACTTTCAATAATATCAGAATAAATAGTACCCTGAACCAAATAATCATAATGTCCTTTTGCATCATCTTCAAATACTCTTATAAATTCCTCTCCTATAATTTTTCTTTTTTGTTCTGGATCATAGATGTTCTTTAATCTATTTAAAAACCTTTTTTTTGAATCAACAATATTCAAATTAATTCCAATCAAGTCTTTAAATATTTTTTTCACTTCATTTTCTTCATTTAGCCTTAATAAGCCATGATTTACAAATACAGCTTTTAAATTTTTCCCTATAGCTTTGTGAACTAAAACAGTGGCTACTGAAGAGTCGACTCCCCCGGAAAGGGCAATAATAGCCTTTTTGTCTTTAATTTCATTTTTAATTTCATTTATTTTTTCATCTATAAAATTGTTTAATGACCAATTTTTTTCCAATTTAGCGATATAAAACAAAAAGTTTTTGATTATTTTTTCACCATGATCTGTATGTTTAACCTCTGGATGAAATTGCAATCCATATATATTATTTGAAAATTTAATAGCAGCATAAATATTATTTTTAGTTTTAGCAATCACATTATATTTTTGAGGTAGTTTTGTTACAGAGTCTCCATGACTCATCCAGGTTATTATATGTTTTGGTATATTATAAAATATAGGATCTTGAATAATTTCAACTTCAGTTTTTCCATATTCTGCAACTTCAGTTCTTTTTACTTTACCACCTAAATTTTTTGCTAATAATTGCAATCCATAACATATTCCTAAAATAGGTTTGTTAGACTCTAACACCCATTTTGGAAGAGGTAAAGAATCTTGTTCATTAACGCTTTTTGGTCCACCTGAAAGTATTATAGCACCGAAATTGTTGGATGGTGTGTCATCATATTGAATAACTTCAGAATAAACTCCTAATTCTCTAACCCTTCTTGCTAATAATTGAGTGTATTGAGATCCATAATCAATAATAATAACTTTTTTCATAAGCACCTCCTAAAAAAATATACTCCTCTATAAGAAAAGAGGAGCATAATAATATATACAACCCTCTTCCCCTATAGTCAGATGGTTTACGGCCATCTGGTAGAAACTTCCAGACCATATTACTGGAATTATATAGGAAAAGATTCCTAAAAATATTTAATTTTTTGTATTATAACAACTAAAAGCTTTAAATGTATGTCTTAATATTTAATATTATGTTAATTGTTTTTTCTGACATATAATAAAAATTCCATATTGCCTTCTTTTCCTTTGATTGGTGACTCTGTTATACCTAAAATTTCAAAACCTTCTTTTTTAAATGCATCTGTTACTTTTTTTATAGCTTCTTTTCGAGATTTCTCGTCTTTCACAATTCCTTTTATTAATTTTGTGGAGGTTAATTCAAATTGTGGTTTAATTAATATTATACCTTCAGCATTTGAAATTGTTATCTCTTTTATTGAATTTATAAGTTTTGTAACGGAAATGAATGAAACATCACAGGTGAAAAATTCAATATCATCAAAATCTTCTTTTTTTAAATAACGAGCATTTGTATTTTCCATTAATATAATTTTTGGATTATTTCTTAAACTAATATGTAATTGATTAGTTCCAGAATCTATTGCATAAATCTTTTTTGCTCCATTTTCTAATAATACTTGAGTAAACCCTCCAGTTGAAGAACCTATATCTGAACATATTTTATTTTCAACATTAATTTTAAATTCTCTAAAAGCTTTTAACAATTTATATGCAGCTCTACTGACATATTTTTCAATTTCTAAAACTTCAACATTATCCTTTTCGCTTACTTTTAGTGATGGTTTTATAACGATATTTCCATTGACCTTTACTTTTTTATTTTTTATTAAACGTTGTGCTTTTTCTCTTGATTCTACATAATTATTTTTAGTTAAATATAGATCTAATCTCATCTCCATTTTTATACCTCATTTTGTTGTTTTTTTTGTTATTTTTACTTTATTATTTTTTATAAATATGTTTGTATTTTTTAAAGAGAAATTTTTTTCTGTATAAATATGTATATTATTTTTTATTTCTGTAGTTTGACCTGTATAATATAAACCACCAGTTTTTAAGTCAATTGTATATTTTTTTCCACCAAAAGTTATTATATATATTTTATTATTGTTTACATTAATTGACACAGGAGCTCTTTCCATATCTCTAATTATATTTCTTAAACCCAATGTTATAATTTCACCATATGAAGTAATAAGGTAAATTGTAAAATTATTTTCATATGCAAATACGGGTATTCCATGAAACTGAATTCCTTTTTTCTTTTCAAGGAGACCAAACGGTGAGACAAAAACAGCATTTTCAACTATTAGAACTTCACCTCCATCTTTTGGTATCCATATACTTTTTTCTTCACCAGTAATTTCAATACCTGTTTCTAAATCAAAGATTGCCAGTATTTTTTTAAATTCTATTTCTTGTTTTATTATTTCATCCATAAGAGAAATATTATATTTATTATATATATTTTTAAGGTCGAAAGAAATTTTTTCATAAGGAGTTTCTAAGGTATATTGATTTGGAGGTAGTTCAAGAATTTTTTTTAATTCTATTTTTTTTCCATTTAACGTTGCATCTCCAGTATAGCCAGAGAAACTGACTTTAATCCATCTATCCGGAACACTTTTTAAGCTTTGACCAATAGGTAAATTAACAGGGTATTCAAGTTCAATGTCGTTTTTTATTAGTTGTATTTTTAAATTTTTTGACCATGTAAAAAAGGCTGAATTTACGGGTTTTCCAGATTCGTCTATTATTTTGCAATTATTAGCTATTAGATAAATCTGCCTTTTAAAATAATTCTTAAAAATTTCTGTTATTAAAGAAGAAAAATTTTCAATGGAATCTTCATACTCGGTCTTTTCAAAGTTGATAATAATAGTAGAAGCCTGAATTGTAATTTCCATTCTTTTAGAATTAGTAGATGGAGGAGTTTCTATATCAGCATATGAATAGAGAGTGTAAAAAATATTAGAAAATAAATAAGAAGGGCCATTATATATTAGCCCTATTTTTTCTTTTGAAAATATTGATATAGAAATTAAAATAACACAGAATAAAAGTATAATCCTTGTGGTGGAGCGGATGCTGGTGCTTTTGATCTGCTTTTTGCTTCTAATATTTCTTTTAAATAATCTGGTTCCCAACTTTCTGTCCCTACCTTTACTAATGCTCCTACAATATTTCTAACCATTCTTCTTAAAAAAGATTGTCCCTCAACTCTTATTAATATTATATTATTTCGCATTTTTAAAATTCTAATTCTATAAATAGTTCTTATTGGATTTCGATCATCATTACCGGTTTTAAATGTTGTAAAGTCATGTTCTCCTTCTAAATATTTTGAAGCTCTTCTCATTTTATCAATATTTAAATCATATGGAAACCACCATACCCTATCTCTTAAAAAAATATTTGGTTCATCATTTTGATAAATGAAATAGTGATAAATTCTTTTTTTAGCTTCATGACGTGGAGAAAATTTATCCCGAACACTTATAACCTTCCTAACATAAATATCTTCTGGAAGATTTGCATTTAAAGCATCTTTTATATTTTTTAAAGTCATTCTATCATTTGGAACATCAAAAGCAATAACCTGTCCATAACCATGAACTCCTGTATCTGTTCTACCTGATCCCCATGAAATTACTTTTTGTTTGAAAATTCTATTTAAGGTTTTTTCAAATTCACCTTGAACAGTTCTTACTTTTGGCTGACCTTGAAAACCGTTAAATTTTGTACCATCATAGGCAACTATTGCAGCAACTCTTTTCATATTATACCTCCGTTATAAAACGCCTTTTTCTTTTAAAACACCAGTTTCTAATAATTTATAAGCGATTTCTTTTTCTTGTTTTTCTAATAATTCAATGTTTTTAGAAAATATATTTTCATAAATTCTAATTAAATAAATATTTGCAAATTTAGATATGTACATTTTTAATGTTTCTTTGTGAGAATCATCAACATCGTTAACTATATTTTCTAACCAATCTTCGTAATTCTCACGTATTTTTTCAGTTTTTATAAGTGAATTAAATTCATGTATAGTGTTATAAAGTCCTATAAACTCAGAAATTATTTCAATATAATCACCATATAATTCTCTTATTTCTTCAGATAAAAAGTCAACAAAAGAAACTTTTAAATAAGAAGAAATTTTTTTATCTATTTTTAGAAATCTTTTTAGTCCAACCAGGTTTCCTTTTTTTTCTTTTAATATAAAATAACCTAAAATTCCATTATTAAAATTTATTATGTTGTTTAGATCTTCTCCGCTATAAAGAATGATTTTCAATGTTTTTG
This sequence comes from Marinitoga hydrogenitolerans DSM 16785, assembly GCF_900129175.1. Classification (NCBI taxonomy): domain Bacteria; kingdom Thermotogati; phylum Thermotogota; class Thermotogae; order Petrotogales; family Petrotogaceae; genus Marinitoga; species Marinitoga hydrogenitolerans. The sequence goes on along the minus strand of NZ_FQUI01000006.1, from coordinate 20,141 downwards.
GATCTACAAATTTACATTCTTTTGGAACATAAAAATCGCCATTATTTGTAATTAATAGCAGGTTAGGTTCCATAATTTCACCTCAAAATTTCATTAAATGATTTATAACTTCTCGTGCAGTTGTTAAAATTTCTTTCGCTTCAGATTCAATGTTCCCATTTATTAACAAATAAAACTTAATTTTTGGCTCAGTTCCAGAAGGTCTTCCGATAATTTTCAATTTGTTATCAAAATTTAATTCTACAACATTAGATTTTGGTAAATCATTGATGCCCTTCAAATAATCAATTGTTTCTACTAATTTCAGTTGACCAACTTGTGTAGGAGGTTGTGTTCTCAATTTTTGCATAGTAGCGTTGATTTTATTTAATCCATCAATACCTTCTAAAGTAAAAGAAATATTTTCTTCAAGATAATAACCATATTTTTTTCTAAGAGTTGATAAATAGTCACTTAGAGACATATTTTTATTATGAACATGAGATACTAGCATAGCAACTAATCCAGCAGCAATTATAGCATCTTTATCTCTTGCATGTTCATTTGCCAAATAACCATAACTTTCTTCAAAACCAAAGATAAATTTCTTTTTACCGTTATTATAGTACTTTTCTATTTTCTCTCCTATGAATTTAAAGCCTGTTAATGTTTCTTCTAATGCAACGTTGAATTCTTTTGCAATAGGTTTAATCATGTCAGTTGTTACAATTGTTTTTATTATTAACCCATTATTTGGTAATATTCCCAAAGATTGCATTCTTGTTAGTATATAATGAGATAACATAACACCAATTTGATTTCCAGTAAATGCAATATACCTATCGTTTTCTTTAACATATATACCTAATCTATCAGAATCTGGATCAGTTGCCATTACTAAATGAGCATTGATTTCTTTTGCATAGTCTAAAGCCATTTGAAAGGCATCTTTTTCTTCTGGATTGGGTACTCTAACAGTTGAAAAATTAGAATCTGGTATAGCCTGTTTTTCGACTATTTTTAAATTAAACCCTAATCGCGTTAATAATTCTTTTACAGGTTTTAGTCCAGTACCATGTAAAGGTGTATATACAATTTTTATATTATTTTCCAAATGAGGATTTAAAGATCTCAAATAGCTTTCTAATGTATTTATATAATCATCAAAAAGTTCATCTGAAATCCAATTAATATCTCCATTTTTAATGCCTTCTTCGAAATCAATAATTTTTATGTTATCAAAATAATCTAATTTATTAATTTCTTCAATGACTTTATTTGCAATCTTTGGAACAGCTTGTGTTCCATCAGAAGTATAAATTTTGTATCCGTTGTATTCAGGAGGATTATGGCTTGCTGTGATTACAATTCCTCCAGTTGCTTTTAAATACCTAACAGCAAAGGATAAGATTGGTGTAGCAGTAACTTCTTTAAATATATGTACTGTAATGCCATTTGCAGCTAAAACAGATGCTGCTGTTTTAGCAAATTCAAAAGAATTTTTTCTTGTATCATATGCAATAACAACAGCAGGAAATCTGCATGTAGTCTTTAAGTAATTAGAAAATCCCTGTGTAGCCCTTGCTACAGTATGTATATTCATTCTGTTTGTTCCTGCACCTAATTTTCCTCTTAATCCGCCAGTTCCAAATTCTAAGTCTTTAAAAAACCTATCTAAAATTTCATCATCATTATTTTTTATATTTTCTAATTCTTTTACAATATCAACATCAGCTTTATCTAACCATAAATTATATTTTTCATAGGAAATGTTCTTAATATTTTCCATGATTTTTCCTCCTTGAAATATTATCATTTTTATTAATTTTATTCATACTAAAATTATAACACAAAAAGGAAAAATATTTCAAAAATTTTATTAGGGGCATAATATGCCCCTAATAGTTAAAATAGTTTTTGATCAGGAAAATATGAAATTTCAAATTTATCGTTTACTCCAATTACATCAATTCTTGTTTCTTCAAAGTCTATTTTTGTGAATTTAATATAAATATTTGCAACTTGAGAAATCTTTTTCAGCTTTTTATAATTAACTCTATAAGCAGGATTTTCTAAATAATCCTTACCACCTTTTACTTCAACAAAAACTAAACAGTTTTTATCAAGTGCAATTATATCTATTTCACCAATTTTTGTAGTGAAATTTCTTTTTAATATTTTAAATCCTTTATTTTTCAAATATTGTGCAGCAACATCTTCATATTTTTTCCCTTTATCGTTCATTATCCCTGTATTCCAGGTACCTTTAGTAAATTATTCTTTTGGTTAGGAAATTCATTGATAATATTATCTATAACTTCACTAGTTTTTTCCTCATCAATATGAAATACATTTTTTAACATATTTTCAATAGGTGAAAATAAGGGTTTAACATTTTTTGTGTCAATTTCGTCAATCATTTGCATATATTTTAATATATCGTTTAAATCTTTTTTTATAATATTTTTTTCTTCAGGAGATAGTTTTATCATTGCCAATTTTTCTAATTTTTCTATTAATTTATCATTTACTTCTATCATAAAAATCCTCCTTAAATTAAAATTAGTTCAACGTATATCGCAGATAATATTAGATTAATAGTTACAATAAAGAATGAATATTTAAAAAACTCAAGAAATTTTATCTCTTCATTTTTAAATTGTTTTAACATTGCAAGAGCAATAATATTTGCAGAAGCACCTATTGGTGTGAAATTTCCTCCTAAGCAAGCACCAAGAGATAAAGAGTACCATAATGGGTTTAAATCAGAAAACACAGATGGATTTATATGTTGTAAATTTTTTATAACAGGAATTAATGTTGCTGTAAATGGTATATTATCAACAAAGCCAGATATAACTCCAGCAACTCCTATAAGCATCATAGCAAAACTTCTCATAGAATTTCCAGCAATATTGACTAATATTTGAGTTAAATCTTTCAAAACTCCTGTTTGAACTAATCCACCAGTCATAATAAACAATCCAAAGAAGAATAGAATAGTTCCCCATTCAACTTCTTTAAGGATTTCTTCAACTTCATTTCTGTCCAGAATTAACAAAGCCAAGAATCCTATAAACAATGCGATAGTAGAGCTTTCCATTTCAAGTTGGTGTTGGAAAATAAATAGTAATAACGTTAAAATTAACAAAAGCCATGAGATATAAAAACCTTTTTTATTTTTAATAGCAGAATTAGGATCAAACGATTTTACTTTTTCTCTATCAATTTTGAAGTTTAATTTCTTTTTGAATAAAAGTATTGTAAATAACTGCATAACAAATATATTTAAAAATGAAATAGGTCCATTATTAATAAAAAACTCTGTGAAATTTAGTCCTGCTGCACTGGCAATCATAATATTCGGGGGATCACCAATAATAGTCGCTGTACCCCCAATATTAGAAGCCATTATTTCACCAAATATAAATGGTAGAGGATCAACATCAAGTGTATCAGTAATAGCTAATGTGATTGGAACAAATACTAAAACAGTGGTTACATTATCTATTATCGCTGACAGTAAAGCTACAATAAACGTTAAACCAAAATATAAAACATATCCGTTTTTTTGAAAAACCTTTAAAGTAACAATACCTAAATATTCAAAAAGCCCTTTTTTTCTGATAACAGAAACAAAAATCATCATTCCCATTAACAAATAGATTGTATTTACATCAACATAATTTTTAATCGCTTCAATATGATTTTCAAATATCCCTAAAATCATCATTAGAGTAGCGCCAAGAATTGCGACTATAGTTCGATTAACTTTTTCTGTGATTAAAATAGTATAAGCGAAAAGAAAAATAAATAAAGCTATAGTACGTTCCGTAAGATCATCCCCTTAAAAACTTTTCAATATTATTTATTATACCATTTATTTTAGATGGTTCTTTCCCTCCTGCTTGTGCAAAATCTGGTCTTCCGCCACCTCCACCACCTAATTCTTTTGCTATATTTTTAGCAATATTACCAGCATGATATTGGCCTACTAAGTCCTTTGTAATTTTGACTATAAAGTTAACTTTTTTATCTTTTTTATTGAATAAAATTATAATTCCACTTTTTACTTTATTTTCTGCAATATCAGTTACATTTCTTAAAACATCTTGAGCCACATTTTCAAAAACTTTAATATACACATTTATACCATTTATTTCTTTAATATTAAAAACATCGATGGATTGTGTAGTTAGTTTTTCCTGTAATTTTTTAATTTCTTTTTCTTGCTCCTTAATTGTATCTAATAAATTCAAAATTCTTGAAACAACTATTTCTTGTGCAGCTTCTAAATGTTCAGAAATAGTATTTAATGTTTCTTCTAAGTTATTCAAATATTCCAAAGATTTTATACCAGTAATAGCTTCTATTCTTCTAACTCCAGCAGATACCGCAGTTTCTGAGGTTATTTTAAATAACCCAATTTCTCCAGTATAGGATACGTGAGTACCACCACATAATTCAGCACTAAAATCAGAAATTTTTACCACTCTAACCTGATTTCCATATTTTTCTTCAAATAATGCCATAACATTTTCACTTTTTGCTTCATCAAGTTTTTTTATTTCAGTGACTATTTTAATATTTTCTAATATTTTTTCGTTTACTAATTTTTCAATTTTTTTAATGTCATTCTTTGATACAGCCTCAAAATGTGTAAAATCAAATCTTAACTTTTCATCTGTTACTAATGATCCAGCCTGTTTTACATGGTTTCCTAAAATATCTCTCAATGCTTTATGTAGCAAATGTGTTGCAGTATGATTTTTCCTTATAGAATCTCTTCTTTGTTTATCTACATAAAGGCTAATATTATCTCCAGTTTTTACTTCGCCATTTAGAATTTTTCCAAAATGACCTATAACTTCATTGTTAATTATTTTTGTATTTGTTACTTTAAATTTGAAATTATCATTTTTTATTATTCCAGTATCTCCAATTTGTCCACCTTTTTCTGCATAAAAAGGGGTATTTCTGGAGATAATTATAATTTCTTCACCTTCTTTTGCACTTTCTATAATTTCTTCATTTTTTACTAAATATAATATTATACTTTCATCTTCAATTTTTTCATAACCTGTAAATTTTGTGGATTTTAAGTTTTCTCCAATAAATTTAAATGCAGGGTTCATTTTTGTATATTCTTTTTCTCCAGCAGCTTCACGTGCTCTTTTCCTCTGAAGTTCCATTTGTTTATTAAAATCATTTTCATCAACTTTAAAACCATGTTCTTCAGCAATTTCTTTTGTTATATCTAAAGGAAATCCATAAGTATCATATAGTTCAAAGGCAAATCTTCCGTCTATTTTCTTTTCTTTAGAATTATTAATGTAGTTTATTAACTTTTCTGTACCTTTATCTAATGTTTCTAAGAATCTTTTTTCTTCAGCTTCGACAATATTTTTAATAAAAGAAGATTTTTCAATAATTTCCGGATATATATCTCCATATGAGTTTAATACAACTTCAATTACTTCGTTTAAAAAAGGTTCTTTTTTTCCAAGTAATGCACCATGCCTTAATGCGCGTCTTAAAATTCTTCGCAAAACATAACCTCTACCTTCATTTGATGGTAAAATCCCTTCAGATACTAAAAATGAAACTGCTCTCGAATGATCGGCGATAACTTTAATAGAAACATCAGTTTTTTCATTTTCTCTAAATTTAATATTAAATATATTTTCTATTTTATTAATTATAGGAGTAAATAAGTCCGTTTCGAAATTATCATACACACCTTGCACAGCAGCAGTAATCCTTTCTAAACCTGCCCCTGTATCAATATTTTTTCTTGGTAAAGGAGATAAGTTTCCATTTTCGTCTTGATAATATTCGGTGAATACTAAATTCCATATTTCAACATATCTCCCACAATCATCTTCAGGAGTGCATTTTTCTGGATTAGAACATAAATCAGTTCTTCCTGTATCATAATATATTTCTGAACATGGACCACAAGGCCCTGAAGGACCAACAGGTCCCCACCAATTATCTTCTTTCCCCATTCTTATTATTTTTTCTTCGGGAAAACCAATAACATTCTTCCATATATTATATGCATCATCATCATCAAGATACACAGATACCCACAATTTTTCTTTTGGTAATTTTAGAACTTCTGTAAGAAATTCCCAAGCAAATTTAATTGCACCTTCTTTAAAATAGTCACCAAATGAGAAATTTCCTAACATTTCAAAAAAAGTTTGATGCCTGGCTGTTCTACCAACATTTTCAATGTCGTTAGTCCTTAAACATTTTTGACATGTTGCAATTTTTGTATATGTAGGTTCAACCTTTCCCCAAAAAATAGGTTTGAATGGAACCATTCCTGCAACTGTAAATAGTAATTGTGGATCACTAGGAATTAAAGGGAAACTTTTCATTATTTTATGATCATTTTTCTCAAAGTAATCTAAAAATGCTTTTCTTATTTCTTTTGAATTCATTTAATCCCTCCATTATATACCAAAAATTTTCATTAAAAAATAAAAAGATGGTGTTAAATATAATAGTCCATCTATTCTATCGTACATTCCTCCATGTCCGGGTAACGTTTCACCAGAGTCCTTTAAATTAAATGTACGTTTAAAAGATGATTCAGTAAGATCACCGATAGTATCAACTATACCAACCAAAATTGCAAAAAAAATGGCTTGAAATTGATTTATAATATTTAAATTAAATTGAGATCTTATGTATTCGTAAAAAATTATATAAAGATAAGTTAGAACAATTCCCCCAATCAATCCTTCTATACTTTTTTTAGGAGAATAATTTGGAGATAATTTATGTTTTCCTATATTCAGCCCAACAAAATATGCCCCAGCATCATATATCCATACAGTAGTTAAAACTAATATACCAGTTGTTGCTCCATAATTTAAAATTATGTGATAAAAGTATGATAGAAATAAAGAAATTAAAATAAGTCCAAAAGTATAACTTTCAATAACAATTTTATATTTATTTGTGTTTTTTAAATATATTAAAGAAAAGCCTGAAACTAATATAATAGAAATTAAATATATAGTAATAGGATCAAAAATGACTAATCCAGAATAATAAGCTCTTAAAGAAAAACCATAAACAGCACTTGTTAATGCCATCATTATAGAGAGAAAAACTTTAAATTCATATTTGAAATTTTTTAATGTCATTTCGAAATATTCTAATGCTGTGATTAATATTATAGATGTAACCAACCCTATTGAAGTTGGTAAAGAAAAAAAAGAAAAAACAACAGCTGGTCCCAAAATGAGTCCTGAAAGTGTTCTAATAAGGAGATTTTTTTTATTTATTGCCAATTCAGTCACATCCTTCATCAGATGAAATGCTTCCAAAACGTCTATTTCTATTAGAAAAATCTTTTATGGCCATTTCTAAATCTTTCTTTGTAAAATCTGGCCACAGAGTATCAGTAAAATATAACTCTGAATAAGCAATTTGCCATAGAAGAAAATTACTTATACGTATTTCACCGGATGTTCTAATTATTAACTCTGGATCGGGGATATCAGGAAGATATAAGTTTTTTGATAAATCTTCAATAGTTATATTTTTTATATTATTTGAGATTAAATTATTAACAGCATCAACTATTTCTCTACGACCACCATAGTTTACTGCTAAAATAACATCAATTTTTGAGTTGTTTTTACTTTTTTCTTCTATTCGTTTGCATACATTAAAAACATTTTCTGGAAGTTCTTCAATTCTTCCTATGAATCTTACTCTAACATTTTCTCTTATTATTTTATTTAATCTTGATTCTAAATATCTTACCATAAGCGAAAAAAGGAAAGAAACTTCTTCTTTGGGCCTTTTCCAATTCTCTGTAGAAAAAGAGTATAAGGTAAGATACCTTATACCAATATCAGACGCCCATTGTATTACATCTTCAGCAACTTTTGCACCACGTTCATGTCCCATGGTTCTTTTTAAACCTCTTTGTTTAGCCCATCGGCCATTTCCATCCATTATTATTCCAACATGTTTAGGTATTTTCAAGATTCCATAATCTCCTTTTCTTTTTTGTGGAATACTTCGTCTATTCTACTCTCGTGTTCTTTTAATATTTTTTGTACTTCTTCTTCAAGTTTTTTTGCTTCGTCTTCAGGTAGTTCTCCATTTTTTTGTTTTTCTTTAATGATTTTCATGTCTTCTCTTCTTATATTTCTTAAAGCGATTTTAAATTCTTCAGAGAGTTCTTTTGCGTGTTTTACCCACTTTTTTCTATCTTCTACTGTTGGATTAGGAAACTTAACTCTAACAACAATACCATCAGTTGAAGCCATCATTCCCAAATTAGCAGCATTTATAGCTTTTTCGATTTTTGAACATAAAGTTTTATCCCATGGTGTTATAACAACTGTTCTATCTTCACCAACTGTTAATGTTGCGGTTTGATTTATAGGTGTTGGTGTTCCATAATAATCTACCATAATTTCTTCAAACATAGCTGGAGAAGGTCTTCCTGTTCTAAGTTTTTTGTATTCTTCTTCCAAATGTTTAACTGTTTTGTCCATTTTTGATTTTGCTTCTTTTAAAATAGGATTTTTTAATGACACAATATCCACCTCCATATCTTTTTTGTGTTTTATTCTAATAAATCATTTTAAATTTTCGTATTTTACAAGAAGGAATTTATCATTAATAAACTCAAAAGATGATGGTGCTAAATAGTTGAAAAATTTATTTATTCTTTTTGCATCTAAATACCAAAAAGCTCTTGGGTCTTTTAGAAATATATTTTCATTTAGGTTAAAAATAACTAATAAGTGATTTGTTAATGCCCTTAAATAATTAATATCATCTATTAATTTTCTAGAATATTCAGGATTAAAAAATACTATTAAATCAAATTGTTTGTTATATTTTCTGTCTTCAATATATTCTAAATTTGATATTGAAATATGTTCTTTTTTAAAAAATGGGGTGATAGAATTAATTTCTAACAAATTATCTATTTGGTACTCAGAAAGTATATAATTCAGTTTTTTATTTTTTAAAGGATCAGGATAAATTGAATTAAAATATTTAGAATAATTTTTCAAATAATTATCAAAACTTTTCATAGAACTATATGTTGGGATTGGAGAAACATAATTTAAGCCTGTTTTTTCAGATTCATACCATGTTTTTATAGGATTTACAATAGGCATTAATGATATTATTTCACCTATATTTAATACGTTAACTATCTTATCTTCTTTTTCCTTTATATTTTCTTCAAAGTAAAAGCCTGTGTATAAATAATGTCCATTACTTAAATCAGCTAATATAGGATTTAATTCAAGGGCATATTTGAGATATTTTTTTGCTTCGTCAAATTTGTTATTTTCTTTGAAATAATTATATAATCTTAAACTTACGAAAGCTTTAAAATAATTATTTTTTGTTGTATTATATACTTTTTTCAGTTGTGATTCATATAATTTTTTGTTATCATTTTTCATCTTTATACAATATACGTATTTTAATTCTGGAAAAGTTTCACCAAAGTAATAATCAAATAATGATATTTCTCTGTGATCAAAAATATTAATATCAAAAAATAATTCAGTTTTTTTACTCATTTCTTCTTTTAGTTCTACATATGCTGGAATCAGTTCTTTAGGATTCATCTGAGTTAAAATATCTTCTATTAATACCTGTACGAATTTTGCAAGAGATTTTTCCAAATTTACAGCTTTCTTATATCTTGTTTTAGCTTCATTGAATCTTCCGTTTTTTGTTAATATATCTCCAATTAATAATTCAATCACAGCTTTTTCTTTATCAGTACTTATATCTTTCCTAATACGTCTTATTTTTAAGAGTAGTTCTAACAATTGTTCAAAATCATCTTCAAATAAATTATCAATAAATGTTAACAAAAATCCGACTATATTTTTCTCATCTTTTAATCTATTGACAAAATATTCCAAAAACAAATAAGGGTTTCTACCTTCTGATTTTTGGAATATTAAGTCGTATTTTTTTATGTTAGTATTGTTATCAAAATAATTTATCTTATCTACTATATTAGAATGAAGATTTTTTAAAAATGTTATTAGTTTTTCTTTTATGTCATAATCTTTTTCTTTTGTAAATTCATCAAAAGCTAGATTATATAATGCAATAATCTTTTCATTATTTTTAGTATAATCAAAATCATTTATAATATTCTTAAGATTTTCAAAATCTTTTGTTTTTATTTTCGCCATTGCAAGATATGCTAACCCCTCATTTTTTTTGAATAATGATTGCATTGACCACGTGATTTCGCTTCTTCTATTTTCAAATATATTGAGATATTTTAAAAAATCATATGCTGCCAATTTAAGATTTTCCCAGTCTCTTTTATTATAATATACGTTCATTAATCCATAAAAAGCATCTAGATTCCATCTGGAACCTAATTTGAACCACTTTTCAGCCTCATCCCAATATCCTTTATTCATTAATTCTATTCCCCATAAAAAGATAAATTCAACGGTCATAGGAATAGGTTTGTAATCCTTTTTTCGAGCGCTTTTTAATACTTTTTGAGCAATTTTATAACCTACTTTCATTTTTTCAATATGTTTTTGAGCTATGGATAATGTTTTCATATATTGTATTAAGTAATATTCGTCTTCTGGGTTTTCTTCAAGATATTTTTCAATAAGAGCTAATGTTCGTTCTGTTTTTTGTTTTCTTCTCAATCTAGTCCAAATATAACCATAATGTAGCAATTCAAGATCTACTTTAATAGTTTTTCCTTTATAAACAGGTTGGTTATGAACAATATTTTCATATTTAACTTTGCCATTTTTAAAAAATCTTGCTGTACTAGCTATTTCAGAGTGTTTTTTGTCAAAATCAAGATAATTTACTGTTGGGATATATACTGCAACTATATCTTTTTCAAGTGATTTTAAAAAACTTCTAATATTGTTTCTTAAATTCTCAGAAGCTTCTTCGTCTGCGTCAACGATAAAAACCCATTCAGATGTTGCATATTTTAATGTTTCGTTACGTGCATCAGAAAAATTACCATTCCACGGGAAAAAATAAATTTTATTTGTATATTTTTTAGCAATTTCAACAGTATTGTCTGTAGAGCCTGTATCTACAAATATAATTTCATCGCAAAAATCTTTTATACTGTTTAAACATCTTTCTATATTTTGTTCTTCATTTTTAGCCATTATACACGCACTAATTAATTTTTGATTCATAATGTCCCCCCGAGTTAAAATAATTTTAAAATATTATTTTTTCGTAATTCTTCATTATTGTTGTCTTCAAACACAATATCTATTTTTACGAGATGTTTTGTTTGATTTGAATATAATAATTCTAAAATAGTAGATTTAGATTTGGTAATTTGATATTCCAATAAATTTTCTTTTTTAAAATAAATTTTCACATAATCATCTTTTTCTGTTATATTAGCCTTTTTTAATGCAAAGTATAATCCTATATCCATTTTTTCTTTTTTGTTTAATAGAATGTCTAATATTTTAGAGGTTAATGTTTCAGTGTCAATCAAAGATTTTTCTTCGTAAGTAGTAATGTTTTTGAGATTATTATTATTATTATTAGAATTTTTCTTTTTTGTATTTTCAATAGCAAGCAATAATATATTAATATCAAACAAAATTTTTTTGTTTTCAGAAAATTTTATATCTTTTAATAAGTCAGACAATTTTTTAGCAATATAAACATTTTTTTCTAAATTTTCAGAGTTTTCAATATTATTAAAAATATATTCTAAAGTTTCTTCAAGAAAAACTTCTATTTCTTTACCCTCAGTAAAAATTTCATTTGATATTTCTAATAATTTTTCTTTGTTACTATCATATATAGCTGCTAAAAAATCTGTTATTAATTTTTCATCAAATAATCCTAAAATATTAATAACATCATCTTGGGTTATATCTTCATCCGAAAATTTTAAAATTTGTTCCAGGAGAGATAAAGCGTCTCTAGCTCCACCTTTTGCTTTTCTGGCGATAATTCTAGCAGCATTTTCTGTAATCTTTCTATTTTCGGCATTAGTGATATTTAAAATATGTTGTGTTATTTCTTTTTCTGTAATATTTTTAAATTGCAAAACTTGAGCTCTTGAAATAATAGTTTCAGGAACTTTTTCGAGATTTGTAGTGGCTAAAATAAAGATAACATGTTCAGGAGGTTCTTCTAATGTTTTTAATAACGCATTAAAGGCTTCTTTAGTGAGCATATGGAATTCATCTATTATATATACTTTATATTTCCCCGATACTGGCCTGAAATTTGCAGCATCACGAATTTTTCTTATTTCATCAATTCCTCTATTAGATGCGGCATCAAGTTCAATTACATCCATAAAACTTCCGTTATTTATAGCTATACAATTTTCACATGTGTTACAGGGGTTATGTCCTTGAGGATTTTCACAATTTAATATTTTACTTAAGATTCTTGCGGTAGTTGTTTTACCAGTACCTCTAGGACCAGAAAAAATATATGCATGTGAGATTTCGTTTTTATCGATAGATTTTTCAAAATATTTTTTAATATGTTCTTGACCAATTAATTCTTCAAATGTTGAAGGTCTATATTTTCTATATAATGTAATCATTACATTCTCCTCCTGTGAAATAATCAATATAAATTATATCATATTATCAAAAAAATAAAAAGGGGGAAATACCCCTTTTTTAATCAATAACGCATTTTTCAAGCGCTTCAATTATTACACAATCAAATTTTTTTGGACAATCATTTTTTAGCATTTTTATTACCTGTTCTTTTGGCCAAGGTTCTTTGTATACTCTTTTCGCAGTTAAAGCGTCATAAATATCAGCTACAGCTAATATTTTTCCAAAAAGTGAAATGTCATTATTTTTTTTGTTATAAGGATATCCTGAACCATCAAGTTTTTCATGATGTTCTAAAGCTCCTAGAGATATGTTTTTAGATAAAAAGTCAATTTCCGATAAAAGTTTTGCGCCTATTATTGTATGAGACTGTATTATCTTATATTCTTTTTCTGTTAATTTTGATGGTTTGTTAAGTATATTATCAGGAATACCTATTTTTCCAATGTCATGTAAAAGAGCTGCAATTTCAAGTTCTTCTAAGAAGGAATCATTAAATTTTAATATTTTTCCTATTTTTATTGCTAAATTAGATACGTTTTTTGAATGAGTATGCGTATAATTATCTCTTAAATCAATAGCAGTAGCAACAGCAAGAATGAACCCTTTAACAGTACTGCTTAGATCATTATATATTTTTGAATTCATTAATTTGTTAGATATTAAAGAAGAAAAAAGTTCTATAATATATTTATCTTCTTCTGTATAATAATTATCTTTTTTGTTGACAGCTTCCAGAACACCAATAGGATTATTTTCGAAAAATAAAGGGGTTGCAATTAAATTAGTTGTTTTATATTTAGCTTTTAAATCTGTTTGTTTAAAATGTAAAGGATTTTTTTGAGCATCATTTATAATTAACGTTTCCTTTTTTTTAAAACATTCCCCAGCAATTGAGGCATTTATTGGAATATCGATAGTTTCTATACTTCCACTGGCACCACCAGAAGTAATATAAAAGTTTAATACATTTTTGTCTTCATTATATAATAATATAGAAGCACCATCAGAATTAAGCAGTTCTCTTAAGGCGTCTTCTGTTAATTTTAACACAGTTTCAAGTTTGAAATTACTACTAATTAATTTTAATATTTCCAATGTTGAAGATTTTTTGAATTTAACATTCTTTAGTTTTTCAATATCTAAATTAAATAATACATTTTTTAGAGTAATTAATTTTAAAGGATTTAATCTTTCTTCAGTGAAAACATATATTTCAGGATAAATGAGGGTACTGTGAGTACCCTCATTGCCAAATAATATATTTTTGATTTTAAATCCTTTTATGTTTAAGTTTTGTATTGCAAGATCTAACATTTTTAGAACTCCTTTGTTTCAAAATTCAGAGTATATTCAAATTTTTGTTCTCTCATATTATAGTTTATAGAATATATAACTCCAGAGTTTTCCAAAATAGGATAATATATAAATCCTTGTAAGTTTGTATTGTCATTCAAAAAAACATTGGTTACAGAAGGATCTTCTAAAAATTTATATTGTATATATGTAAATCCAGCAGTTAATTGAGGCATTCCGCCAATAGAAGGAATATTTAAAGTCATTTGGCCATTTAATAAACTATCTCGGTTTTCACTAAATAATTTGTTATAGTTAATCAATACATTTAAATATGGAGCTATAGATAGTGTAGATTTTCCCATTAATCCAAATGATGAAGGGCTATTTAAGTCCATATAAAAACCATTTGCAGCATTATATTCATAATAAGAATTTAAATATTCCATATTAAAACCTTCAGATAAATAATTAAAGCCTAACATAAATTGAAAATATGGAGGAAAGTTTATTGTTGGACCAGCTAACAATCCATAGACTATTGTTCCGCTGTTAGTTAATACAATATCGCTTTCTATTCCAAGTCTGAAGAATAAAATATCTTTATATAAAGTAATTAAGTATGCTTGATTAAATTCATTTTCTGGTTTTTCCGAGTTTAAATTCATTATAGCTGTTATTTCAGTATTTAATGGCCCCACATCAGTATCAATATATCCAAAGAAAATATTTGAAGATTGATTATAATTAAAAGGCATTAAAGAATATATTTCATATGGTATATGCCCTCCTAATTTTAAACTTCCGAATCTCAATTCAGTATCAAAAACTCTTGAATAAGGTACATAGTAATTATTCATAAATAATCCTAAACCTCTTGTATATGATGGACTTATTCCATATCTAATATAAAAGTTTGGAAAATCTAGTTTAAGGTAATTTATTGATAAGGCGCTTATAATATTTTCAGAAGGTGAAGCGCTTTCACTTGGTATTCCATAATATAACGGACTATTGATATCTTCTTGATAAGCATTAAAACCTATACCTATTCCAAAAGGTCCAAAATCAAAATTTGGAGCAAAAGAATATACTAAATATGAATTTAAACCTTTTTGTTGTTTACCAAAAGAAATATTGCCAATATTGGCCTTTGTTTTAGTAGGTTGTTCTTCAGCAGGTTGTGTGGTTTCTTCTTTTGGTTGTTCTTCTTTTGGAATAAAATCATTTTCATACTCTTCTAAAAGTTTATCTAATTTCTGTAATGTTGGGTTAATTTGAGAAGGGGAATAACTAAACATATTTCCAGCAGTTACAGGAAACATTCGATTATTTACCATTGTGTAAACCGTACCTTCAAATGTTCTAATTTTTGCAATATCACCTATTTTTTCAAATCCGAATTCAGTTCCTCTAACACCGGCAACTACTGAACCAGAACCAACCAAATATTTAGAGCCAGGAGCTAATATTTCTTTTATTTTATTTATAGTTGCTCCTTTTTTTAATTCATATTCAATATCAATATCTCCATTTTCAGAAACTCTTAGTCTTTTAATATATAATTGAGTATCAGAAGTAACTTTAATTTCAATGTTTAAATTTGGTTCTTTTAAGTGGACAAATCCATCTTTTAAAGTCAATAGATCTGAATTTTCTTGTATTATTGTTTCAAGACTAAGTGAATCCCAAATGTCTGAATTTGGTTTTTTATATAATACATTTCCTTTTTTTTCTAAAATAATTAATTTTGTTTTAGGTAAATTAATACTTTCTTCAATAATATCCAAAACTAATTTTTTTTCAATACTTTTGTCTTCGTTAAAAAATGTAATAACAGATTCTCCGGGAATCAAAGGGGCTAAAAATATAATTTGAGCTTTTCCATCAATTAAATCAAATCCATCAAATAATATCAGAGGATCGTCAAAACCCCCGCTAGTAACATCAACATAAAGATGTGTCAAAGTAGATTGATCTGTAGATATTTGGATAGGGATATTTTCACCAGCATAAACAGTTGTATTTTCAATGGTAATAGTAAGATTTCCAAAAAATAAAATGGAACTTAATAAAAATAGACAAATCACTCCCCACTTTTTAAACATAATTTCACCTCCATATAGTTAAATACGTGATTATTATACTAAGAGATAAAGGTCCTAATTCTGAACGTGTGTTTATTTCTTCTTTTTTTATCATTAAAAGTATTGAAAACATTATAAATATAAAAGAAAATATTAAGAACAAAATATTATTATAATATTTTATAAATGGCAAAGCCATTCTGAAGATGTATCCAAGATAATCTCTTTTATATGGCTTTTTAAAACCATCTATCATATAAAAAAGAAGACTAATGAAGTAAGCGTTAAATAAAGCAATGGAAATGATTTTTGTATATTGTAAACTAATAAATAAATTTTGCGGATTATAAAATAAACTTACTAGCATTAGTGAAGAAAAATGCATAACTTGATCTAATATATAATAAGTGTGAGAATTAAAAGATTTTTTCGCTCTATTTTTAAATTTTAATGAATCAATAGAGAAATGTATTAAAGTTAGAAAAAGTATTATCGATAAATTTTTTAAATTTAAAGATGATGGTAATAATAATATAAACATAGAAATGAAAATTATAAAAATATGCAAAAGTAAAACAGGGACTTTTGAATTTTTATATTTTGCAATATAAGATGTTTGAAATACATAATCTCCAACCAAATGAGAAAGTAAAAAAGTGAAAAAAATATTTTCAATCATTGTTTATCACCTCTTTTAAAGCCTTTACTAAAATAGGATTAAAAAATATTCCGCTATAACTTTCCATTAATTCAAGAGCTTTCCTTTTGGGTAATTTATTTCTATATGGTCTATCTTCCAATAAAGAATAATATGTATCAAGTAATCCTATAATTTGCGCTAAAAGCGGTATGTTATCACCATAAAGTCCTTCGGGATACCCCTCGCCATTCCATTTTTCATGATGATATAATACAATTTTTTTAATATCTTCAGATATAGTAGTGATTTTAGAGACAAGATTATAACCATAATTAACGTGTTTTTTTATTAATTCATTTTCTTCTAAAGTTAAGTCTTCTTTTTTTAATAACACATATTCAGGAATCCCTATTTTCCCTATATCAAAAATCATACTTCCGAATTTGAGATTTTTAATATCTTTTTTGTTCAAGTTTAGATATTCTCCAATTTTAACAGCACTTCTTGAGATGTTTTGGCAATGCTTTTCGGCACCAGGTACCCTTGTTTCTAATATTTTTGTTAAAATATTTAAAGATTTATCTAAAATAATATTGAATTTATTTTCTAAGAAAGAATTTTCTATATTTTTGTTTATATAATCATTCAATTCATATAAAAGGGCATAGTCATATAAATCAAATCCGTTATGTTTAGTTAAGATAAAATATCCCAAAATTTCTTTTTCTAAAAAAATAGGAAGGTGTGTTTTATCAAAGAAACAAGATATATCTGAGAATTTTTTCATAGAATATATAGGAAAAGATATATTTTTGAATAAAAGATTTTTATTGGTGGAAAAATAAAATTCCACATCATCAAGATTGAATACTTCTTTCAATGTTTTTTTAATATTTTCAATAGTTTTTTCAAAATTAATATTAGGTTTTATTTGTGAAAGAAAATCAAAAATTTTTTTATTTGGATCATCAAATTTTTTAATAGAACAAAATTTTTTTATGATTTTATCAAGACTCAATAAATAAATATTATCTGTTTTTTCAAAAAAAGAAATTTCAACATTATGTGTTCCTTTATATAAAACCCGTATTTTCTCGTTTTTATTTTTCTTAATATTATCAAATGATTCATTATCAATGGAAATTTTATATTCGACATCCATTTCTTTCAGAATCGATAAATTTTCTAAAATTAAATTGTATAGATTATTCATTAGTATCTCCTTCCTTTATCGTAAATAGCTTTAAAGGCAGTTCTTTTCCTTTAACTTTATAATCGCCTATATATTTAAATCTAAACTTTTTTGACCGTTTTACAATTTCTTCTGTTACTATAAGCCATTGATTTAGCTCTCTGGTCAAATGTTCAATTCTTGATGTGGTATTTACAGTATCACCTATACAAGTATAATCCATTCTAAAATCCGCTCCAATATTTCCAATAATTACCTCTCCATAATGCATACCTATCCCGGCATTAACTTCAAAATCAAATCCCATTTTTTTTAATTCTATATTTATATCTTTTAGTTTTTTTCTCATATCCAATGCACAAGATATAGCTCTATCAACCTCATCTCCAAATTCAATAGGAGCACCAAAAATTGCCATAATTAAATCACCTATAAATTTGTCTATAGTACCATAGTATTTGTTTCTTATAATATCAACCATTTGAGATAAATAATAATTTAGAAATCTTACAACATCTTCAGGAGATAATTTTTCAGATTTTTCTGTAAATCCAACAATATCAGACATAATCAATACAACGTTCTTTTTTTCTCCACCAAGTTCTGTTTTTCCCTGATCTAATAACTTTTGTGCAACGAAATCTGGTACATATTTAAAGAAAAAAGATTTTATTTTCTTTTTTTCTTTCGATTCATTTAAAACAGATTGAACAGTATCTATAATAGAAATTATCAATGTTGAAAGAACAGGGTAAAAAGTATCGACCCATATATTATTTTTAAAAAGGATATAAGATATAAATATATATGAAGATGGAATAGAAAAAGAAATAAGTTTTACATATATTTTTTTATATGAAGAAAATATTAAAGATAATAAAAGTAAAGAAAATAATATAATGATGCTGTAAAAGAAAATTACACGCGTTATTTTATCTTTACTAATAAGATTTTGAACTGCTGTAGCATGTAAATAAACGCCAGGTTCGTCATTAGAAAAAGGAGTAATTCTTAAATCATATAGCCCTTTTGCAGTAGCAGAATAACCTAAAATAGCAACTTTATTTTTAAAATCATAATTATCATATTTTTTTGTATAGACAAAATCATAAAATGATATTGTGTCAAAAACATTTTTTCCTTTTCCATAAAAATTTAAAGAATAAAATCCGTTTTTATCTGTTTGTATTTTTTCATTGTTAATTTGAATTATGTAATTTTTCGGATCAAATATAAAGTCATTTATATCATAGTTTTTATAAAAAGCGTACAAAAAAAGATCCATATGAGGGAATAACCCCGTACTATAACCATTTTCAGCAGCCCATTCTTCTTTGAAAATTAGAGGTAAACTTCTGGCAACACCATCTGGATCTAATTGCCCGATTTCGTAAGTAGAAGCAGGAACTAATGAAGAAAATTCTGGAATAGGTGGAATTATTTTGTATGCGGTTAATGGATAAAATAATGGTAAATATTCAGGGTTTTTTAGCTTGAAAGAATATTTAAGATAGAATCTATTATCTTCAAGTTTTTTTCTGAAAATTTCATTGTATTCTTTAAAATTTTGTTTCTCGACAGTTAAGTAAGTACCTAATACAACTTTATTGTATTTTCTTAAAATTGCAGATAATAATACATCATCTTTCGATTTTCCATTAGACATTATATTGCTTTCTGATGGTGTCGTAAAAGAAACATCAAAACCTATAGTTTTTATGCCAAATTTAAATAATTTTGCTACCATTCTTGCATAATGTTCTCTATTCCATGGCCACTCATCATTAAATTCTGTGGCCATATTTATTAAAGAATTTTCATCAATAGCTATAACAATGACATCGGATTTTATTTTCTTTTCTCCGCGAATTCTGTATCTTAAATCAAGCGTTTTTAATTCGAAATTTTCAATCCATGGATTGTTTAAAAGATATGTTATTAAATATATTAATAAAAATATTATAAAAAGTATATGTATCGTTTTCAATCTGAATTTAAATATTTTCATATTATCACCTAATATTAGCCTGTCTAAAAAGTCTAAAGGCCAAAAAAATTAGAAATCTTTTTTAAAGGTAAATTATGAAAAAGATTAAAAAGAACAATAAGATTGAATAAAACAACAGTAATACCAGCAAAAGTCAAATAATTTCTATTTCTAACATACCAAACATATTCAGTACCAAAAGACATATCCATAATACCATTAACTCTTTCAATCTCCCAACGTAATTTATAATCATTCTTAAAAGCAATTCTAAAAGATTTCATAACATATCTATTATAAGATTCATAATATTTAGTATTTCTTTTATTTAAGTCAATAACTGGTATAG